>NZ_JZWV01000771.1 GCF_000966975.1 Streptomyces katrae
GGACGGCCGCTGCAAGGCGTTCGCGGCGGCCGCCGACGGCACCGGCTGGGCCGAGGGCGTCGGCCTGGTGGTGCTGGAGCGGCTGTCGGACGCGCGGCGCCACGGGCACCGGGTGCTGGCCGTCGTACGGGGCAGCGCGGTGAACCAGGACGGTGCGAGCAACGGCCTGACCGCCCCCAACGGGCCCTCGCAGCAGCGGGTCATCCGCCGGGCCCTGGCCGACGCGGGTCTGACCGCCGCCGAGGTCGACGCCGTCGAGGCGCACGGCACCGGGACGAGGCTGGGCGACCCGATCGAGGCGCAGGCGCTGCTCGCCACGTACGGGCAGGGCCGCGCGGGCGGCGAGCCGCTGCGGCTGGGCTCCCTCAAGTCGAACATCGGGCACGCGCAGGCGGCGGCCGGCGTGGCCGGGGTGATCAAGATGGTGGAGGCGCTGCGCCACGGGGTGCTGCCCAGGACCCTGCACGTGGACGAGCCGACCCCGCACGTGGACTGGTCGGCGGGCGGGGTGGAGCTGCTGACCGAGGCCGTGGAATGGCCCGCGACCGGTGCCGCGCGCCGGGCGGCGGTGTCCTCGTTCGGCATCAGCGGGACCAACGCGCACCTGATCCTGGAACAGGCCCCCGAGACCCCCGGGCTCGCCGAGACCCCCGGGACCCCGGAAGCGCCCACCGCCGTGGCCTGGCCGGTGTCGGCGCACGGCGGTGACGCGCTGCGGGCGCAGGCGGCCCGGCTGCGCGCCCATGTGGAGGCTTCGCCCGGGCTGGGGCTCGCCGAGGTCGGGGCCTCGCTGGTGTCCTCGCGCGCCGCGCTGGAGCACCGGGCGGTGGTGGTCGGCTCCGACCGGACGGAGCTGCTGGAGGGGCTGGACGCGCTGGCCCGTGGCGAGGCCGACGCACGGGTGGTGACCGGGCGGGCCTCGGCCGGGCGGCGGACGGTGTTCGTGTTCCCGGGGCAGGGTTCGCAGTGGCTGGGCATGGCCGCGCGGCTGATGGACGAGTCACCGGTGTTCGCGGCGCGGATCGCCGAGTGCGGGGAGGCGCTGGCCCCGCACACCGACTGGTCGTTGACGGAGGTGCTGCGGGACACCGAGGGGGCCTGGCTGGAGCGGGTGGACGTGGTCCAGCCCGTGCTGTTCGCGGTGATGGTCTCCCTCGCCGCCCTGTGGCGGGCGCACGGGGTGCACCCGGACGCGGTGGTCGGGCACTCCCAGGGCGAGATCGCCGCGGCCTGCGTGGCGGGAGCCCTCTCCCTGGAGGACGCGGCGCTGGTGGTGGCCCTGCGCAGCCGGGCGCTGGGCGCCCTGGCCGGGCGCGGCGGGATGGTCTTCCTGCCGCTGCCCGTGGACGGCGCCCGGGCGCTGGTCTCGGAGTGGGGCGGGCGGATCGGCGTGGCCGCCGTCAACGGGCCGCTGTCGACGGTGGTCTCGGGTGACTCGGCGGCCCTGGACGAGCTGATGGAGCGGGCGGATCGGGACGGGGTCCGGGCGCGCCGGGTCCCCGTCGACTACGCCTCGCACTCGTACCACGTGGAGGAGATCCGGGAGGAACTCGCCCGGCTGCTGGCCCCGGTGGCCCCGCGGGCGTCGGAGATCCCGTTCTGCTCCACCGTCACGGGGGAGCCGGTCGACACGACCCGTCTCACGGGCGGGTACTGGTACGAGAACCTGCGCGGCACCGTGCGCTTCGAGGAGGCCACCCGGCTGCTGCTGGGCACCGGGCACGATGTGTTCGTCGAGGTCAGCCCGCATCCGGTGATCACCACCGGGATCCAGGAGACCGTCGAGTCGGCGGGCGCGGACGGCGACGGGCCGGACGCCCTGGTGCTGGGGACGCTGCGCCGGGGCGAGGGCGGCACCGGCCGGTTCCTGCTCTCCCTCGCCGAGGCGCAGACCGGCGGGGTCGCGGTGGACTGGAGCCCGCTGTTCGGCGGGGCGGGCCGGGTGGAGCTGCCCACGTACGCCTTCCGGCGCGAGCGGTTCTGGCCCGAGCCGGCGCCCGCCGCGCACGGCGCCCGTTCAGCCGATCCGCGCGAGGCGGAGCTGTGGGACGCGGTGGACCGCGGGGACGGGACGGCCCTGGGCGAGGCGCTGGGCGTGGCCGACGCGGCCCGGGTGGAGGAGCTGCTGCCGCTGCTGGCGGAGTGGCGGGAGAAGGGCCGTGAGCGGTCCGCGGCGGACGGCCGCCGCTACGGGGTGGCCTGGCGTCCGGTGCGGGACGAGGCCCGGCCGGCGCTGCGCGGGACCTGGCTGCTGGCGGTGCCCGAAGGGGGCGCCGGGGACGCGGACTTCGCCCGGGTGCGGGAGGAACTGCTGGGCCGGGGCGCCGAGGTGACCCTGCTGCCCGTCGGCCCGGACGCGGGGCCGGAGGAGCTGGCCGGGGCCCTCGCGGGGGCCGGGCGGCCGGAGGGGGTGCTGTCCCTGCTGGGGCTGGCGTCCGGGAGCCATCCGGAGCACCCGGAGGTGCCGGCCGCGCTGGCGGGCACCCTGGCGCTGGTGCGGGCGCTCGGGCAGGCCGGGGTGGAGGCCCCGCTGTGGGTGGCGACCCGGTCGGCGGTGGCCACGGCCGCCGGTGATCCGGCGCCGGTGCCGGAGCAGGCTCAGCTGTGGGGGTTCGGGGCGGTGGCGGGGCTGGAGCACCCGGACCGCTGGGGCGGGTTGGTGGACCTGCCGGAGGAGCTCGACGGGCCGGCGCTGCGCCGGCTGAGCGGGGTACTGGCCGCCGGGGAGGGTGAGGACCAGGTCGCGGTACGGGCCTCGGGGGTCCTCGGCCGCCGCCTGGTCCGTACGGCGGGCGGCGACGGAGCCCCGTGGAGGCCGCGCGGCACGGTGCTGGTCACCGGCGGCACCGGCGCCCTGGGCGCCCGCTTCGCGCGCTGGCTCGCCGCGAACGGGGCCGGCCGGCTGGTGCTGACCAGCCGGCGCGGGCCGGACGCCCCCGGCGCGGCGGAACTCGTCGCCGAACTCGGGGAACTCGGTGTGCCGGCCACCATCCACGCCTGCGACGCCGCCGACCGGGCGGCCCTGGAGGCCGTCCTGGCGACGGTCCCGGCCGACGAGCCGCTGACCGCGGTCCTGCACACCGCGGGCGCCCTGGGCGACGCGGTGATCGAGTCGCTGACCCCGGCCGGACTGGCCGGCGTACTGCGGCCGAAGGTGACGGCCGCGCTGCACCTGCACGAGCTGACCAAGGGCATGGAGCTGGACGCGTTCGTGCTGTTCTCCTCGGTCATGGGCGTCGTCGGCAACGGCGGCCAGGCCGCCTACGCGGCCGCCAACGCCTCCCTCGACGCCCTCGCCGGGCTGCGCCGCGCCCAGGGCCTGCCCGCCACCTCGGTGGCCTGGGGCGTGTGGGACGGCGGCGGCATGGCCGGCGCGGCCGGGGAGCACACCCGGCGCGCCGGGTTCCCGGGCATGCCCGCCGAGCAGGCGGTGCGGGCCCTGGCCCCGGTGGTCGCCGGGGCGCAGGCCGCGCCGGTGGTCGCCGACATCGACTGGGAGGTGTTCACCCCGCGGCACGCGGCGGGCCGGCCGGCTCCGCTGCTCGCCGAGATCGCGGAGGCCCGTACGGCGCTCGCCGCCGCCCGGACCGCCGCGGCCGGCGACCGGCCGGAACTGGCGTCGGCCCTGGCCGGGCTGACGGCCGCCGAGCAGCACCGGACCGTCCTGGACCTGGTGCGCGCGCAGGCCGCCGTGGTCCTCGGGCACGCCTCGGCGGAGGCGGTGGCGCCCGGGCGGGCGTTCAAGGAGGCCGGTTTCGACTCCCTGACGGTCGTCCAGATGCGCAACCGTCTCGCCGCCGCGACCGGTCTGCGGCTGCCGACCACGCTGCTGTTCGACAACCCGACGCCGAACGCGCTCGCCGCGTTCCTGCGCACCCAGCTGGTGGACGACGCGCGGGAACGGCCCACGGGGGCGGCCCCCGAGGTCGCGGCGGCTTCGCGGCACGACGACGACCCGATCGCGATCGTCGGCATCGGCTGCCGCTTCCCGGGCGGGGTGAGCACCCCGGAGGAGTTCTGGGAGCTGCTGGCGAACGAGCGGGACGCGGTGTCGGGGCTGCCCGAGGACCGCGGCTGGGACCTGGAGGACCTGTACGACCCGGACCCGGAGGCGGCGGGCAAGAGCTACTCCCGCGAGGGCGGTTTCCTGTACGACGCCGCCGACTTCGACCCGGCCTTCTTCGGCATCTCCCCGCGCGAGGCGCAGGCCATGGACCCGCAGCAGCGGGTGCTGCTGCAGGTGTCGTACGAGGCGCTGGAGCGGGCGGGCATCGACCCGTCGACCCTGCAGGGCAGCCCGACGGGCGTGTTCGCGGGCATGTGCTACCAGGACTACGGCTCCCGGCTGCACGAGGCACCGGAGGGCTTCGAGGGCTACCTGGTGACGGGCAAGCACTCCAGTGTGGTGTCGGGCCGGATCAGCTACGTGCTGGGCCTGGAGGGTCCCTCGTACACGGTGGACACGGCCTGCTCCTCCTCGCTGGTGACCGTGCACATGGCGGCGCAGGCCCTGCGGGTCGGCGAGTGCCGGCTGGCGCTGGCGGGCGGGGTGACGGTCATGGCGGCGCCGGGCATGTTCATCGAGTTCAGCCGGCAGCGCGGGCTGGCTCCCGACAGCCGCT
>NZ_JZWV01000772.1 GCF_000966975.1 Streptomyces katrae
GAGTTCAGCCGGCAGCGCGGGCTGGCTCCCGACAGCCGCTGCAAGCCGTTCTCGGACGCGGCCGACGGCATCGGCTGGGGTGAGGGCGCCGGCATGGTGGTGCTGGAGCGGCTCTCCGACGCGGAGGCCAACGGGCACAGGGTGCTGGCCGTGATCCGGGGCAGCGCGGTGAACCAGGACGGCGCGAGCAACGGTCTCGCGGCGCCCAGCGGTCCCTCGCAGCAGCGGGTGATCCGGCAGGCCCTCGCCAACGCGGGCCTGGACGCCTCGGACGTGGACATGGTCGAGGCGCACGGTACGGGCACGAGGCTGGGCGACCCGATCGAGGCGCAGGCGCTGCTGGCCACGTACGGGCAGGGCCGGGACGCGGACCGCCCGCTGTGGGTGGGCTCGCTGAAGTCGAACATCGCGCACCCGCAGGCCGCGGCCGGGGTGGCCGGGGTGATCAAGACGGTGCTGGCGATGGAGCACGGGCTGCTGCCGGCGATCCTGCACCACGACGCGCCCTCCTCCCACGTGGACTGGTCCTCGGGGGCGGTCCGGCCGCTGGCGCGGACCATCGCCTGGCCGGAGGGTCCGGGCCCGCGCCGGGCCGGGGTGTCGGCGTTCGGCATCAGCGGCACCAACGCGCACGCCGTCCTGGAGCAGTACGTGCCCGCCGCGGCCGCGGCCCCCGTCGAGGGCGACGGGGTGCCCTGGCTGCTGTACGGGCGCTCGGAGGCGGCCCTGCGCGAGCAGGCGGCCCGGCTGTCGGCGCACCTCGACGCGCACCCGGAGCAGTCGGCGGCCGGGATCGCGCACGCGCTGGCGACGACGCGCACCGCGTTCGAGCACCGGGCGGCGGTCACGGCCGCGGACCCGGAGGGTGTGCGCGGCGCGCTGGCGGCCCTGGCCGCGGGTGAGGAGGACGCGCCGGGGCTGCTGCGCGGTCAGGCCGCGGACGGCGGCACCGTGTTCGTCTTCCCCGGGCAGGGTGCCCAGTGGGCGGGCATGGCGGCCCGGCTGCTGGACGAGTCGCCGGTGTTCGCGGAGCGGATCGCGGAGTGCGAGGAGGCCCTGGGCGCCTTCACCGACTGGTCGCTGACGGCGGTGCTGCGCGGGGCCGAGGGGGCGCCGCCGCTGGAGCGGGTGGACGTGGTGCAGCCCGTGCTGTTCGCGGTGATGGTGTCGCTGGCCGCGCTGTGGCGCTCCCACGGGGTGCACCCGGACGCGGTGGTCGGGCACTCCCAGGGCGAGATCGCCGCGGCCTGCGTGGCGGGGGCCCTCTCCCTGGAGGACGCCGCCCGGGTGGTGGCCCTGCGCAGCCGGGCGCTGGGGGCGATCGCCGGGCGCGGCGGGATGGTGTCGGTGGCGCGGCCGGCCGCCGAGGTGGCCGCGCTGATCGCGGACCGCTCCGAGGTGCTGGCGGTGGCGACGGTCAACGGGCCGGCGTCGACGGTCGTCGCGGGTGAGACCTCGGCGCTGGAGGAGCTGCTGGCGGCGTGCGAACGCGACGGCGTGCGGGCCCGCCGCATCCCCGTCGACTACGCCTCCCACTCCCCCCACGTGGAGGAGATCCGCGAGGAGCTCGCCGGGCTGCTCGCGCCGGTCACGGCGAAGGCGGCCGAGATCCCGTTCTATTCGACGGTCACCGGCGAGCCCCTCGACACCACCCGGCTGACCGGGGACTACTGGTACGAGAACCTGCGCGGCACCGTGCGGTTCGAGCGGGCGACCCGGCTGCTGCTGGAGCACGGACACCGGTTCTTCGTCGAGGTCAGCCCGCACCCGGTGCTGGTCTCCGGGGTGCAGGACACCGCCGCCGACGCGGGCGCCCCGGTCGTCGCGGTCGGCTCGCTGCGCCGGGGCGAGGGCGGCCGGGACCGGCTGCTGGCCTCGCTGGCCGAACTGCATGTGCAGGGCGGCGCCGTGGACCGGGCGAGCCTGTTCCCGGGCGGCGGCGGGGCGGCGCACCTCGGGCTGCCCACGTACCCGTTCCAGCGGCAGCGGCTGTGGCTGGACACCTCCCGCGGCGGCTCCCCCGCCGAGGCCGCCGCCGCGCTGGGCCTGGCCCCGGCCGGGCATCCGCTGCTGGGTGCGCTCGGTACCCTGCCGGACTCGGGCGGGCTGGTCCTGACCGGCCGGCTGTCCACCCGTACGCACGGCTGGCTCGCCGACCACGGGGTCTCCGGGTCGCTGCTGCTGCCGGGGACGGCCTTCGTGGAGCTGGCGCTGCACGCCGGCGGGCGGGCGGGCTGCCCGGTGGTGGAGGAACTCACCCTGGAGAACCCGCTGCTGCTGCCCGAGCAGGGCTCCGTGGAACTGCACCTGGCGGTCGGCGCCCCCGACGGGGACGGCCGGCGCACCCTCGCGGTGTACTCGCGCCTCGGCGCGGACGCCGAGGGGCCGTGGCTGCGGCACGCCACCGGCGCCCTCACCCCGGACGCGGGACCGGACGCGGGACCGGACCCGGAACCGGACGCGGCTCTGGACCCGGCTCTGGACCCGGCCGACGCTCCCGGCACCGCATGGCTGCCGGCCGACGCCGAACCGGTGGACCTCGACGCCCTGTACGGGGCCTTCGACGAGGCCGGCTACCAGTACGGTCCCGCCTTCCGCGGGCTGCGCGCCGCCTGGCGCGCCGGCGAGGAGGTCTTCGCCGAGGTGGAGCTGCCGACCGGACTGCCGGGCGGTGCGGGCGCGTTCGGGCTGCACCCGGCGCTGTTCGACGCGGCCCTGCACGGCACGTTCCTGCAGGGCGGGGGCCGCCGCCGGCTGCCCTTCGCCTGGACGGGCGTACGGCTGGCCCGGGCCGGTGCGGGCGCGGTACGGGCCCGGCTGACCCCGGCCGGGCAGGACGGGGTGAAGGTGGTCCTCACCGACCGGGACGGGCGGCAGGTCGCCTCCGTGGACGGCCTGGTGCTGCGCGAGGTGACGGTGCTGCGCGAGGTGACGGAGGCACAGCTGCGCGACGGCCGCGCCGCCGACCCGCTGTACCGGCTGGACTGGACGGCGCCCGCCGCCGCGCCGGCGGCGTCCGGCACCACCTGGGCGCTGCTCGGGGACGGGGAGGGCGCCGCCGGGGCGCTGGCGGACGCGGTCGCCGCCACCTGCGCCGGCCGGCCCGCCCGGTACCCCGGCCTGGCCGCGCTGCGCGAGGCGCTCGGCGCGGGCGGGCCCGTACCGGACGCGGTCCTGCTGCCGCTGCCGCCCGCGGACGGCCCGGTCACGGCGGACGCCGTACGGGCGGCGGTCCGCGGGGCCCTGGGCCTGGTGCAGGACTGGCTGGCGGAGGAACGGCTGGACGGAGCCCGGCTGGTCGTCGTCACCGACGGGGCCGTGGCGGCCGGCGCCGACGAGCCCGTACGGGACCTCGTGCACGCCCCGGTGTGGGGGCTGCTGCGGTCCGCGCAGACGGAGCACCCGGGCCGGTTCGTCCTCCTGGACACCGCCGGGGCCTCCCCCCGGGCCCTGTCCGCCGCCCTGTCGGCGGCGGCCGGCGGGGACGAACCGCAGTTGGCGGCCCGCGGGGACGCGGTGCGCGCCGTCCGCCTGGCCCGCCTCGACGC
>NZ_JZWV01000773.1 GCF_000966975.1 Streptomyces katrae
CCCGCCTGGCCCGCCTCGACGCCCCGGCCGGCGGGCGCGAGGGCGCCGGCTACGGCCCGGAGGGCACCGTCCTGATCACCGGCGGCACCGGCACCCTCGGCCGGCTGGTCGCCCGCCACCTGGTGGCCTCGTACGGGGTCCGGCACCTGCTGCTGACCACCCGTACGGGCCCGGACGCGCCCGGCGCCCGCGAACTGGTCGCCGAGCTCGCCGGGTCGGGGGCCACGGCCACCGTCGCCGCCTGCGACACCGCCGACCGGGCGGCGCTCGCCGCCGTCCTGGCCTCCGTACCGGCGGAGCGGCCGCTGACCGCGGTGATCCATGCCGCGGGGGTCCTCGACGACGGGGTGCTGACCTCCCTCACCGGGGAGCGCGCGGACGCCGTGCTGCGGCCCAAGGTGGACGCGGCGCTGCACCTGCACGAGCTCACCCGCGACCTGGACCTGGCGGAGTTCGTCCTGTTCTCCGGGGCCGCCGGCACCTTCGGCACCTCCGGCCAGGCGCACTACGCGGCGGCGAACGTCTTCCTCGACGCCCTCGCCGCGCACCGGCGGGCGTCCGGCCTGCCCGGCACGGCGGTGGCCTGGGGCTTCTGGGCGGAACGCAGCGCGATGACCGGGCACCTGGACGAGACGGCCGTGCGCCGGCTCGGCCGGGCGGGGATCGCCGAGATGTCCTCCGCGCAGGGCCTGGCCTTCTTCGACGCCGCCCACGGCACCGGGGAGTGCCCGGTCCTGGCGCTGAAGCTGGAGACGGCGGCCCTGCGGGAGCGGGCGGCGGCCGGCACCCTGCCTGCGCTGCTGCGCGGGCTGGTGCGCGTCCCCGCCCGCCGGGCGGCGGCCGTCGGGGCGCAGGGTGCGGAGGGCGTGCGGGCCGCCGCCGGGGCCGGGCCGGAGACGGCCGGTCCCGCCCTGGCCGACCGGTTGGCGGGCCTGCCGGAGGCCGAGCGGACGGAACGGCTCGTGGAACTGGTCGTCGGGCAGGTCGCCGCGGTCCTGGGCCACGCCTCGGCGGCGCAGATCGAGCCGGAACAGGCCTTCAAGGCCCTCGGGTTCGACTCGCTGAGCGCGGTGGAGCTCCGCAACCGTATGAATCGAGCCACGGGGCTGCGGCTGTCGGCGACGCTCGCCTTCGACCACCCGACGCCGCTGGCGCTCGCCGCGCACCTGGGCGAGGAGCTGGCCCGCAGCCGGCGGCCCTCCGCCGACCGGGTGCTGGCCGGCCTCGGCCTCGTCGATGACCTGCTGTCCTCCGTCTCCGGCACGGACGGGGACCGGTCGCGCATCGTGTCCCGGCTGCTGGAGCTGGCGGCGAAGTACGCCGGATCCGGAGCGGATCCCACGGCGGTCTCGACGGCTTCCGTCCCGTTCCTCTCGGCCGATTCAAGTGAGAATCCAGACACCCCGGTGAGCATCGAATCCGCCAGCGACGACGAGCTGTTCGCCCTGATCGACAGCGACGTGTAGCCGGCCCGGAAGACGGCTACTACAGGAACGGGGATCGGCTCCGCGATGGCAGACACCGAGGAGAAGCTCCGCAGTTACCTCCGCAAGGCGACCGCCGACCTCCAGGAGACACGGCGGCGCCTGCGGGAGGCGGAGGCCGCCGCGGGCGAGCCGGTCGCCATCGTGGGGATGGGCTGCCGCTTCCCCGGCGGTGTCACCTCCCCGGAGGAGCTGTGGGAGCTCGTCTCCCGGGGCGGGGACGGGATGTCGGCCTTCCCCGCCGACCGCGGCTGGGACGTGGGCGCGGCCTACTCCCCCACCGGGCACGACCCGGTCGGCGGGTTCCTGTACGACGCGGACCGCTTCGACGCGGACTTCTTCGGGATCTCCCCGCGTGAGGCGCAGGCCATGGACCCCCAGCAG
>NZ_JZWV01000774.1 GCF_000966975.1 Streptomyces katrae
GGCCCTCGCGGGCGGGGTCACCGTCATGGCGACGCCCGCGACGTTCGTGGAGTTCAGCCGCCAGCGGGGCCTGTCGGCGGACGGCCGCTGCAAGTCCTTCGCCGAGGGCGCCGACGGCACCGGCTGGGGTGAGGGCGTCGGCATGCTGCTGGTGGAGCGGCTCTCGGACGCCGTTCGCAACGGGCACCGCGTCCTGGCCGTCGTACGCGGCAGCGCCGTCAACCAGGACGGCGCCAGCAACGGCCTCACCGCCCCCAACGGGCCCTCCCAGC
>NZ_JZWV01000778.1 GCF_000966975.1 Streptomyces katrae
CCGCCGAGGAGCCGCCGGACCGGAGTCCCGAGCAGGCGCGGGACCGGATGGCGGCCTACCGGGCCGGCCGGGCGCGCGGCTCCCGGGACGAATCCCCCCACGCAGACAGCGAAGGAGAAGTGTGATGCTCGAACACCACAGGGCCGGTCCCGAAGGCGTCCGCCGGACCGGGGAGCCGGACTGGTGAGGCGGGTCCGGGAGGTCCGGCACGCGGTGCTCCTGTCCAACGACGGGCTCGCGGTCGGCTCCTCGAGCGGACTGAGCCGGGAGGACGCCGAGCACCTGGCCGCCGTGGCCTCCGGCTTCCACAGCCTCGCCAAGGGCGCGGGCCGGCATTTCCACGCCGGGGGCGTGCGTCAGACGCTGGTGGAGATGGACCAGGGGTTCCTCTTCGTCGCGGCCGCCGGGGACGGGTCCTGTCTGGCCGTCCTCAGCACCGCCGGCGCGGACATCGGCCTGATCGCGTACGAGATGGCCCGGCTGGTGAAGCGGGTCGGCGAACACCTCTACACCCCGCCCCGGTTCGCGGCCCACCACCCGCCGGCCGCAGGGTGAGAGCGGCGGCCCGGAACATGGACGGCCGGTGGTACGACGCCGACGCGGGTCCGCTGGTCCGCCCGTACGCCATGACCGGAGGGCGGACGAAACCCGGACCCCACGGGGTCCGCTTCGACCTCATCGCCCTCGTCGCGGTCGATCCCGGGGGCGGCGCTGTGGGGGACGAGGGGCTGCTGGGGCCCGAACACCGGGCCCTGCTGGGGCTCTGCCGCTCGGAGACCCAGTCGGTCGCCGAGCTCGCCGCCGAAGCGGACCTTCCGGTGGGCGTGGTGCGGGTGCTGCTGGGGGACCTGCTCGAAGCGGGGCAGGTGAAGGTCAGCCGTCCGGTGCCGCCCGCCCGGTTGCCGGAGCTGCGCATTCTGCGGGAAGTCATCGAGGGATTGAGGGCGCTGTGATGGGACTGCACGACGACGGACCGGGGGAGACGGGTGCCCTTTCGAGCGACGGGGACCTGGCCGCGCTCGCCTTGAAGATCCTGGTGGCGGGCGGGTTCGGGGTGGGCAAGACGACGCTGGTCGGCGCGGTCAGCGAGATCCGTCCGCTGCGGACGGAGGAGCTGCTGAGCGAGGCGGGCGAACTGGTCGACGACACCGGCGGGGTGGAACGAAAGACCACCACCACCGTGGCCATGGACTTCGGGCGGATCACCATCCGGTCCGGGCTGTCGCTGTACCTGTTCGGGACTCCGGGCCAGGACCGCTTCTGGTTCCTGTGGGACGAGCTCTCGCAGGGGGCGCTCGGGGCGGTGGTGCTCGCCGACACCCGGCGGCTGGAGGACTGCTTTCCGGCGGTGGACTACTTCGAGCACCGGCGGATCCCCTTCGTGGTCGCCGTCAACTGCTTCGCGGACGCGCGGCGTTACGGGGCGAACGAGGTGTCACGGGCGCTGGACCTGGAGCAGGGGACGCCGGTGGTGCTGTGCGACGCGCGGGACCGGGACTCGGGCAAGGAGGTGCTGATCCGGCTGGTGGAGTACGCGGGGCGGGTCCATACCGCCCGGCTGCTGGACTCGGTGGGCCCGCAGGCCGGCTCCGTGTGAAGGGCCGGAATCCGCCTCTTGACGGTGTTGTCGGCGGTGGGGAACACGGGGCGGGCGCCGTGGGGAACGGACCAGATGGGGAGCGGTGTACGGGCTTGCGTCCTGGTGCGCCGGCGGCGGCGTCCCGGCGGGGGTGGCGGGCCGGAGGGACGCCCGCCATTCCTCTTGAGTCATCTTCCGTGCCGTGCGTCCATCCTCCTTGCCGGAAAGCCCCTGGTGGGCAAGGCTTGCGGCACGACCACGCGGGGAGGGCGCGGCCACGAAGGCCGGGTCAACGGGGAGGGGCTGGAAATGGCACTGGACAAGCAGCTCGACTGGTTGCTGGACGATCTGACGCGCAGGGTCCCGCAGGTGCGCCACGCGGTGGTGCTGTCGAACGACGGGCTGGTGACGGCGGCCAGCGCGGGCCTGGCGCGGGAGGACTCCGAGCACCTCGCCGCGGTCGCGGCCGGGCTGCAGAGCCTGGCGAAGGGGTCCGGGAGGCACTTCCGGGCGGGTGAGGTGCGCCAGACGATGGTCGAGTACGACGAGGGCTTCCTCTTCGTGGTGGCGGCGGGCTCGGGCAGCAGCCTGTGCGCGCTGAGCGCCGCCGAGGCGGACATCGTGCAGGTCGCGTACGAGATGACGCTGCTGGTCAACCGGGTGGGTGAGCACCTGGGCGTCGCGGAGCGGCGGATCACCGGGGGCTGAGCGGCCTCGTGGGAAAGTTATCCACAGGCCGGGCGCGATGTCGTAGCGCTCGGTTACGGTCTTCACACAGAGTGATCGCCATGGGTGATCGCCAGTCGTGGGGGAGGACCGTGATGAAGGTGGAAGCGAGGAAGTGCGCGCCCGTCGGGGCGGCTCTACGGGGGGACGCGCGGCCGGAGCCGTTGCTGGCCGGCTCCCGGGCCGCCGCGGAACTGGGGCTCGGGCGGGGTGAGTTCGCCCGGGCCGTCCAGCTGGGGCTGGTGCGTCAGGGCCCCCGGGCGGCAGGCGGGGCAGCCCGGTTCGCCCGGGCCGAGCTGGAGCGGGTCAAAGCGGAGCGGGGGCATCCGGAGGTGCTGCGCGCGCAGGTAGAGACGGTGGCTGGCGCGGAGCATGCGGCGCGGGTGCTGGGGACCGGGCCGACCCGGTTCACCCGGCTCGCCCGGTGCGGGCACCTCAGCCCCGTCGGCTACCGGGTCAACCGCTACCGGGCCCTCGTCTGGCTCTATCTGGCCGCGGAGCTGCGGGAGTTCGCCGCCCGGGAGCCTCGGCTGCTGACCGGGTCCGCACCCCCGCGGGACCGGGAGCTGATGGCCGCCGGGGCGGACCTGCGTCCGCGCAGGTGGCGGGAGCGGCACGTGGGGCTGCTGCTGAGACGGACCGCCGACCCCTGGGAGCGGGCGGCGGTGCTGGCCTCCGTCCTCCCGGACGAGGAGGTACGGGCTGCCGTTCCCGACCCGGCGGAGCGCATCGTGCTCGCCGCGCTCGCACCGCCCCCGCCCTACGGCCACCCGCAGGTCCCGGCGGCCGCGGCGGTGGCCGGGCCCCTGCTGCTGGCGGAGCCGCCGGAAGAGGCCGGCCGGTACCGCGCCAGCCTGGAGTTCGCCCTCACCGGCGCGCGGGGTCAGTCGAACTCGACGGGGGAGAGGGGGCCGACGTAGACCCAGGCGCCGCCCTCCCGGGAGAAGGCGCTGTGCTCGTGGAGCGATCCGGTGTGCCCGCCCTCGCGGTAGTGGGCGCGGAACTCCACCGACCCCTCGGTGTCGAAGATCCCGCCGCGGGCGGTCCCGAGGATCTCCAGCCGCTCCCAGCGCTGCTCCGGGTCGAGGTCGAGCCGGCCCGGACGGGTCGACGGGTGCCAGGACCGCAGCAGGTAGGCGGTGTCGCCGACCGCGAAGGCGCTGAAGCGCGAGCGCATCAGCAGTTCGGCGGTGGGTGCCTGCTGCGCGCCGGAGTGGAAGCGGCCGCAGCAGGCCGGGTAGGCGGCGGGCAGCCCGCAGGGGCAGGGGAGGACCGGGCTGGTCATGGGTGCGCTCAGTTCTTCGGGACGGTGACGGACGGGGGACGCGGAGGAGGGACGGCCGCGCCTACTGCGGGGACACGGCAGGCCTCGCCTTCTCCGCCGGATAGGGGCGGAAGAGGCCCTCCTGGACCACGGAGACCAGCAGCCTGCCCTCCAGGTCGTAGATCCGGCCGCGGGCCAGGCCGCGGCCGCCGTGGGCGATGGGCGACTCCTGGTCGTACAGGAACCACTCGTCCGCCCGGAACGGCCGGTGGAACCACATGGCGTGGTCCAGGGAGGCCATGTCGAAACCGCGCATGCCCCACAGCGGCTCCACGGGGATGCGCACGGCGTCGAGGAGGGTCATGTCACTGGCGTAGGTGAGGGCGCAGGTGTGGACGAGCGGGTCGTCACCCAGGGGGCCGACCGCCCGCATCCACACCGCGCTGCGCGGATCGGCGTCCTTGAGCTCCTCGGGGGTCCAGCGGAGCCGGTCCACGTACCGGATGTCGAAGGGCTGGCGGCGGGCCATCCGCTCCAGGGCCTCGGGCAGTGCGCCGAGGTGCTCGCGGATCTCGTCCACGACCTTCGGGAGCGCGTCCGGATGGGGGAAGTCGAGGCGGGGAGGCAGCTGGTGCTCGATGCTGCCCTCCTCCGGGTGATGGAAGGAGGCGGTCAGGTTGAAGATGGTCTTGCCCTGCTGGACGGCGGTGACCCGGCGCGTGGTGAAGGAGCGCCCGTCACGCACCCGTTCCACCTGGTACACGATCGGTACCCCGGGGATCCCCGGGCGCAGGAAGTACGCGTGGAGGGAGTGCACCGGGCGGTCGCTCTCGGTGGTCCGGCCGGCCGCCACCAGGGCCTGGCCGGCTACCTGCCCGCCGAACACGCGTTGGAGGGACTCCTGGGGGCTGGCCCCCCGGAAGATGTTGACCTCGATCTGCTCCAGGTCGAGCAGGTCGACCAGTCTCTCGGCGGGGTTCGTCATCACAGGCTCTCCACTGTCGTCTCCGGCGGGGCCGGCGGGCCGGGCGGGTCCGCCCGGCCGGGTGGCGTGCGGGTCGGGGGTTCCCCCGGACGGGGTCCGGGGGAGGTCAGAGCCGGCCGAGTTCGCCGACCGAGGTGACCCGGATCACGGCCCGGCCCTCCTCGTCGGACGCGGCGAGGTCCACTTCGGCGCTGATGCCCCAGCCATGGTCGCCGTTCGGGTCGGCGAAGGTCTGGCGGACGCGCCACAGGCCGTGCGCCGGGTCCTCCTCGATCTGCAGGAGCTTCGGGCCGCGCGCGTCGGGGCCCGTGCCCAGGTCGTCGTACTCGTCCCAGTAGGCGTCCATGGCCTCGCCCCAGGCGTCGGCGTCCCAGCCCGCGTCGGCGTCCAGCTCGCCCAGCTGGTCGACGTGGTCCAGGGCCGCCAGCTCGACCCGGCGGAACATCGCGTTACGGACCAGGACGCGGAAGGCGCGGGCGTTGGCCGTGACCGGCTTGACCTGGTCGGCCTTCTCCTGGGCCTGCTCCGCCGTCTCCACCTCCGGGTTCGCCAGCTGCTCCCACTCGTCGAGGAGGCTGGAGTCGACCTGGCGGACCAGCTCGCCCAGCCAGGCGATCAGGTCCTCGAGGTCCTCGGACTTCAGGTCGTCGGGGATGGTGTGGTCGAGGGCCTTGTAGGCGCTCGCCAGGTAGCGCAGCACGATGCCCTCGGTGCGGGCCAGCTCGTAGAAGGAGGTGAACTCGGTGAAGGTCATCGCCCGCTCGTACATGTCGCGGATGATCGACTTCGGCGAGACGGGGTGGTCACGGACCCACGGGTGGCTCTTGCTGTACACGTCGTAGGCGTGCACGAGCAGCTCCTCCAGCGGCTTGGGGTAGGTGACCTCCTGGAGCCGCTCCATCCGCTCCTCGTACTCGATCCCGTCCGCCTTCATCGCGCCGACCGCGATTCCGCGCTCCTTGTTCTGCTGGGCAGCCAGGATCTGGCGCGGGTCGTCCAGCGTGGACTCCACGACCGAGACCATGTCCAGGGCGTAGGACGGGGACTCCGGGTCCAGCAGGTCGAAAGAGGCCAGCGCGAAGGTGGACAGCGGCTGGTTCAGCGCGAAGTCCTGCTGGAGGTCGACGGTGAGCCGGATGGTGCGGCCCTCGGCGTCCGGGGTGTCGAGCTTCTCCACGACGCCGCCGTCCAGCAGCGACCGGTAGATCGCGATGGCCCGGCGGATGTGCCGCAGCTGGGCCTTGCGCGGCTCGTGGTTGTCCTCCAGCAGGCTGCGCATCGCCTGGAAGGCGTCGCCCGGACGGGCGATCACCGACAGCAGCATGATGTTGGTGACCTTGAAACGGGAGGTCAGCGGTTCCGGGTCGGCGGCGATCAGCTTCTCGAACGTGGTGTCCGACCAGGCGACGAAGCCCTCGGGAGCCTTCTTGCGCACCACCTTGCGGCGCTTCTTCGGGTCGTCGCCGGCCTTCGCGAGGGCCTTCTCGTTCTCGATGACGTGCTCGGGCGCCTGCGCGACCACGAACCCGGCCGTGTCGAAGCCCGCCCGGCCCGCGCGGCCGGCGATCTGGTGGAACTCACGGGCCCGCAGCGTGCGCACACGGTTGCCGTCGTACTTGGTCAGCGCCGTGAACAGCACCGTGCGGATCGGGACGTTGACGCCCACGCCGAGGGTGTCGGTACCGCAGATGACCTTCAGCAGACCGGCCTGGGCCAGCTTCTCCACCAGCCGCCGGTACTTGGGCAGCATGCCCGCGTGGTGCACGCCGATCCCGTGGCGGACGTAGCGGGAGAGGTTCTGGCCGAACTTCGTGGTGAAGCGGAAATTGCCGATCAGCTCCGCGATCTTGTCCTTCTCCTCGCGGGTGCACATGTTGATGCTCATCAGCGACTGCGCCCGCTCGACCGCCTGGGCCTGGGTGAAGTGCACGATGTACACCGGCGCCTGCCGGGTCTCCAGCAGCTCCGTGATGGTGTCCGTGATCGGTGTGGTCACGTACTCGTAGGAGAGCGGCACGGGCCGGGTCGCGGAGCGGACCACCGAGGTCGGCCGGCCCGTGCGCCGGGTCAGGTCCTCCTCGAACCGCTTCACGTCGCCGAGCGTCGCCGACATCAGGACGAACTGCGCCTGCGGCAGCTCCAGGAGCGGGATCTGCCAGGCCCAGCCGCGGTCCGGCTCCGCGTAGAAGTGGAACTCGTCCATCACGACCTGGCCGATGTCGGCGTACTTGCCGTCGCGCAGGGCGATGGAGGCCAGCACCTCGGCGGTGCAGCAGATCACCGGGGCGTCCGCGTTCACGGAGGCGTCGCCGGTCAGCATGCCGACGTTCTCGGTGCCGAACAGCTTGCACAGGTCGAAGAACTTCTCCGACACCAGCGCCTTGATCGGGGCGGTGTAGAAGGTGACCTTGTCCTGCGCCAGCGCGGTGAAGTGCGCGCCCGCCGCCACGAGGCTCTTGCCGGAGCCGGTCGGAGTCGAAAGGATCACGTTCGCGCCCGAGACGACCTCGATCAGCGCCTCCTCCTGCGCCGGGTACAGGGTGATGCCCTGGTCCTCCGCCCACGAGGAGAAAGCCTCGAAGAGGGCGTCGGGGTCGGCGGTCGGCGGGAGCTGATCAATGAGGGTCACGCCCCCATCTTGCCTGGCTTCCCGCCGGAAGAGGGAACCGGCGGACGGAAAGAAGATCATCGCCGGTACGCTGGGCCGTCGAGGCGGCCCGACCGAAGACGTCGACGGGGCCGCACCACCACAGGACCGGGGCGGGAAACGAGCATGATGGGTCCGGCGCACTCGCTGTCCGGGGCGGCGGCCTGGCTGGGGGTGGGCGCCGCGACCGCGGCCGCCGGACACCCGATGCCCTGGCCCGTACTGGTCGTCGGCGCACTGATCTGCGCCGGCGCGGCCCTCGCCCCCGACCTCGACCACAAGTCGGCGACGATCTCCCGGGCCTTCGGGCCGCTGTCCCGGGGCCTGTGCGAGGTCGTCGACAAGATCTCCTACGCCGTCTACAAGGCGACCCGCTCGCCGCGCGACGCCCGCCGCAGCGGAGGCCACCGCACCCTGACCCACACCTGGCTGTGGGCGGCCCTCATAGGCGCCGGCTCCTCCGCGCTGGCCGTGAGCTTCGAGC
>NZ_JZWV01000787.1 GCF_000966975.1 Streptomyces katrae
GCCACGCCCTCGCCCTCCGCCTCGGCCTCCCCGACCACCACCGCCTCCCCGGCCGCCACCGGGGTGGCGGGCCGCGCCTTCGCCGCGTTCGTCACGGGCACCTGGGCGATCCGCTCGACGCTGCCCGGGGGCAACGGCGGACGCAAGAGCGACGGCAGGGCCACCATCGGCGCGGACGGCACCTGGACCATCGTCTGGACCGGGGACACCAACGCCACCTGGAACGGCCACTGGAGCCACCAGCACGGCCGCCTGGAGATCCAGGTCGTGGCCGGCCCCAAGGGCGACGGCGAGGGCACCGACGTCTCCTTCGCCCAGCCGGTCCCCGACGGCATGGAGGGCCCGGGTTCGGCCATGCTCCCCTGGTACCCGCTGGGCGCCAACGACACCACCGGACAGCTCGAGGCCGCCTACAACGGCAAGGAACTGCGCATCCGGCACCTGCCCCGCAGCGGCACCATGTCGATCCACGTCTGCAGCCGCGTCTGACCCCGCGCGGGCCGGCCGGGCCGCCGGTCAGCGGACGGCGGCCAGCACATGGCTCGGGCCGACCTGCCACACGACCCCCACGTCCGCGAACCCCGCGTCGCGCAGCAGCGCGACATGGCCGGACACCGTGAGGTCGTTGCCCTCGCACGGGGCCCGGCCCTCGCCCCCCTGACCGAGCAGGGGGGCCAGCTCCGGGTCGCCGGCCGCGCCCGACCACCAGGACTCCCAGTCCTCCTCGTGGCCGCAGTCCGCATTGCGTTCGGCGTGCCGGCGCCCGACGTCCCGCGCGAGTTCCGACATCCTGGCCGAGTCCGGGCTGATGTGGTCGCCGTTGACCAGGATCCCGCCGGGCCGCAGCAGCCCGGCGAGCTCCCCGTACACCTGCCGCAGGGTCCGCTCGCCCAGGTAGTGGAGGGCGGTCGTCGACACCACGGCGTCCACGGGGCGGTCCAGGCCCAGCCGGCCCACCCAGCCCGGCTCGCCGATCAGCGTGTTGACGTAGCGCAGGGTCCGGCCGTAATGGGCGCTGCCGAGCTCCAGCAGCAGCGGGTCCGCGTCCACCGCCAGCACCTCGGCGCCCGGCAGCCGGGCGGCGAGCCGCGCGGCCAGGCACCCCGGCCCACTGCCCAGGTCGAGCACCAGCGGGGAGGGCCGGCCGCCCGCCACGTGCTCGACCAGGTCGGCGATGACCGCGAACCTCTCCTCGCGGTCGACCGCGTACCGCTGCTGCTGGCGCTCCCAGCGCTCCACCCAGCGCGCCGCCGTCCCCGTACTCACGCCGCCCGTGCCCGCACCCATGCCCGCGCCCATGCCGTTCGCACTGCCTCCGTCACCGAAGCCACTACCCGCTCATGGAAATCATTGCAGACTGGAGAGGGTGGCGAGGAGCTCTTCCACCTCCTGGGGGGTGTTGTGGACGTGCATGCTGACGCGCACGGAGCCCTCCTCGGCGTCCCGTCCGGCCTGGCAGTGGCCGTCGGTGCGCACCATGAACCCGCGGCTGAAGAGGATGAACCCGAGATCCCGGGAGTCGATCCCCCGGTGCCGGAAGGTGACCAGGCTGCGGCGCCGCTGGACGCGGGACCCCGCCGCCAGACTGGTCCGGCAGCCCAGCACCTCGTAGGCGTCCATCCGGTCCAGCCCGTCGGTCAGCAGCGCCGTCAGGGCCACCGTCCAGCGCTCGATCCGTCCGAGGCCCGCGGCGTCCAGCCAGTCCAGGGCCGCCGCCAGGCTCGCGATCCCGGCCGTGTTGGGGGTCCCGCTCCAGCCGCCGGGCCGCAGCCGCGGGCCGCGCAGCCCCCGGGCCCAGACCGCTCCCGACCCCGGCAGGGCCATCGCCTTGTGCCCGGAGAACACCACGAAGTCGACGTCGAGACCGGCCACCGAGACCGGCAGGTGACCGATGCTCTGCGCCGCGTCCAGGCAGATCGGCACCTGCGGCCCGACCACCTGCCGGATCCGGTGCACGTTCATGTCGGC
>NZ_JZWV01000788.1 GCF_000966975.1 Streptomyces katrae
GTTCATGTCGGCCCCGTAGACGTGGTGGACGTGGGTGACGGCCACGAAACGCGTCCGCGGCCCGGTGACCGCCGCCAGCGCCCGCGGATCGTAGTCCCCGGAACCCGCCTGGTACGGCAGCTCCCGCACGCGGATCCGCACCCCCTGCCGGGCCAGCAGGTCCCGGGCCTCCAGCCAGGGCGACAGGTTCGCCCGGTGGTCGGCGAACGGCACGACGATCTCGTCCCCGTCGACGAGCAGGGCCGGCAGCCAGTCCCGGGCGATGGTCCGCAGCCCCTCCGTGGTCCCGCTGGTGAAGTGGACCGAGGAACGCTCCGGCTCCGGATCGCCCAGGAAACGCTTGACCCGGTCCCGGGTGCTCTCTACCAGCTCCGTCGTGGAGTTGGCCCACGGGTAGGAGCCGCGGGCCGCGTTGGCGTTGGAGGTGGTCAGGTACGTCTGCACGGCGTCCAGGACGGGCTGCGGCTTCTGGGAGGTCGCGGCGCTGTCGAGGTAGACCAGGCCCGGCTGCCCCTGGAGGATCGGGAACTGGGCGCGCAGCGGCCGCTGCCAGTCGGCGAGCGCCGCCAGCTCGGTGGCGGGGGCGGCCATGTCAGTCACGCACCAGGGGTGCGCCGGCGTCCCGCCAGGCGATGATCCCGCCGGCCAGGCTGCGTACGTCGGGGTGGCCCATGCGGGTCAGCAGGGCCGCGTACCGGGCCGACTTCTCGCCGACCGGGCAGGCCAGCAGGACCGGCCGGCTCCGGCCGAACGGCAGCCCGCCCCGCAGGAGTTCGTCGAAGAGCTCGTCCACGATGTTCACCGACCCCTCGATGTGCAGCGCCGCGTACGCGAAGGGGCCGCGCAGGTCCACCACCAGCGGCTGTCGTTCCGCGATCCACTTGCGGGCCTCGTCGACGCCGATGACGGCGGCCGAGGCCGCCTCGGCCGCCGTCAGGGTGGCGACCGAGTTCCTCATGGGGGGCAGCCCCAGCAGGTCCGGCCGGCGCCGTCGGATGTAGCCGACGTAGCTCTCCACCCGGTCGCAGACGATGAACACCGCCGTCCTGCGCTCCGTCAGCCCGGCGTCCAGCTCCCGCAGATGGCGCACGGCGCCGAAGTACGCGGCCCCGCCGGTCGGGCCGGCGAGCAGGCCGCAGCGGCGCAGCAGCGTCAGCATCCCCTCGATGGCCTCGTCGGAGCCCACCGGTTCCAGGGCGTCGTACGTCGACGGGTCGAAGATGCCCACCTCCTGGACCTCGTCGATGGTCCGGATGCCCGGGATGAAGTCCGACTTCTCCCCGACCAGGCCGACGACGCGTACCGCCGGGTCGTGTGCGCGCAGCGCCCGCGCCACCCCCGTGGACGATCCGGCCGTGCCCACGCAGGCGACGAACCAGTCGGGTGCCCGGCCGTCCAGGTCCGCGATGATCTCCGGGCCGGTCCCGGAGGCGTGCGCCTCGGTGTTGAGCGCGTTGAAGTACTGGTCGGTGTGCAGATGGGCGCTGCCGGGCAGGTTCAGCTGCCGGTGGAAGAGGGTCAGCGGATCGTCCTCGTCCGTCGGGTCGAGGCATTCGCTGCGGCCGGGGAGCTCTTCGATCTCGGCGCCGAGCAGCAGGAGCAGGTCCTTGACCTCGGGGATCCGCATCCGGTTGGTGACGCTCTTGAACGGCAGCCCGTGCAGGCCCGCGATCAGCGCCAGGGCCTTGGCGGTGTTGCCGCTGGACAGTTCCACGACCGTCTCGCCGCGCTGCGCGGCGCCCGCGAGCCCGTCGCGCGTCATGTTCCAGGCGGCCCGGTCCTTGAGCGAGCCGAAGGGGTTGAGCATGTGGCGCAGGCCGTGCACGGCCGGGTCGATGCGGACCAGCGGTGTCCCGCCGATGGCTTCGGTGATGCTGTCGTACCTCATCCCTGTGCTTCCCCCGTACGTGTGAGAGGCCAGTACTGCTCGTCCAGGCACCACTGCCAGTCGCCGTCCGCCCCCTCCCGGTGGACGGCGACCTTGCGCGCGAGGGCCTGCCCCTGGGCGCGGGTCGCGCCGAAGTCCATGCAGTACCCGGCGGTGTTGACGAAGGCGAGGAGGTCGCCGGGGTGCGGCAGCCGGGGCAGGAACACGGTCCGGCGGGTGATCAGGTCCGCCTCCAGGCAGAGGTTGCCCATGAGGTGCGCCGCCACCGGGGCCGCGCCGCCGGGTGGGGCGGGCGCGCGGGGCAGGAGCACCGGGTCCACGAGCACGCCGTGGTCCTCCAGGCTGACGTCGCCGGCGTTCAGCGCCAGCCGGACCAGGGTCTCCCCGGTGCCGGAGGCCCGCACCTCCAGGACCCGGCCCAGGGTGAGCCCGCACTGGTCGGCCAGGGCGCGGCCCGGTTCGGCGTAGAGCTCGTAGAGGCCCTCCAGGAGCAGGGTGCCCAGGGGGCGGCCCAGCCTCGGGGCCGGGAGGGAGAGGAGTTCGTCGAGGTAGCCGGGGCCCGCGGTGCTCCGGTGGGCCGGGTAGAGGCCGAGCGCTCCGCGCAGGGTGCCGTTCTCGGCACGCAGGCCGTAGCCGTGGCCGCCCCAGGTCAGGGGCGGGCGGGCGCCCATGACGGCGCGGGTCAGCTCCGTGGTGTAGCGCTCCCACTGGGCGGCGTGGGCCAGGTAGCCGACCCCGAAGCCGCCGCCGACGTCGACGGCCCGGGGCCGGTGGCCGCGCACCTGTAACTCCTCCATGGCGTGCAGGCAGCCCTCCAGCGCCGAGGCCTTCTCCTCCACGCTGGTGGTGTCGAGGTGGTAGCCGACCCCGACGGCCTCCAGCTCGCCGCGGTGGCGGTCGAGGACGTCGAGGAGCCGGTGCAGGGACTTCACGGAGGTGCCGAAGCGGCTGCGGCGCGAGAGCCGGCGGGCCCCGGGCGCCTCGAAGCCGGACAGCCGCAACAGGACGCGCAGGCGCGGCAGTCCGTGGGCCCGCACGAGGGCCGCCGCCCGTTCCAGCTCGCCCGGGCCGTCGGCGTTGAGCAGCGCCCCGCTGCGGGCGGCGAGCCAGAGGAACTCGGGGTCCTTGGGGCCGGTCGCCATCACCTCGGCTCCGGCGAACCCCGATCCCAGGGCGTGCCGCAGCTCCCCGAGCGAGGCCGCGTCGAGGGCCGCGCCGGTGGTGGTCAGCCGGCGGACGAGGGCGCTGGAGCGGTTCGCCTTGTGCGCGAAGAAGATCCGCCCGCTGAGCCGGTGACGGTCGAACACCTCGCGGAAGCCGCGGACGTTGTCGGCGATCTGGTCGGGCAGGATCACGTTGAGGGGGGATCCGAGGGCGTCCACGAGGGTGTGCAGGAACGCCGGCGATTCCAGGAGGGCCGCCGTGCGCGGTGCGAGCCTCGGTTCCAGGTACAAGGGAGGGGACAGGGAGCCGTTGTGCGAAGGGCCGCCGTACATGGGGTCGTTGCTCATCCCAGCTGTTCCTCTCCGCCGAGGAATGCGTACCGGTGTCGGCAAACGGTCATAAGACCGTAACCCCCGCGGGGCATTTTTGTCAGAGGACGATGCTCATCAGGATCTCGTCCCGGTCGTCGCCGGGCGCGACCCGCAGCGCGCCCGGCCACCGGCCGACTTCCGTCCAGCCCAGTCCCCGGTAGAACCCCTCCAGCCCCAGGCCGCCGCGGACGGCGATTCCCAGCCGCTCGAGGCCCATTTCGTCACGGGCGATCTGCGGGACCCGGTTCATCAGGGCGGTGGCGATCCCCCGGCCGCGCAGCCGGGGGAGGGTCTGGACGTGGTTGACCGTGCCCCGGTGGGCGACGAGCGGGTGGCGTTCGCGGCGGACGACCAGCCAGCCGGCGAGCGCGCCGCCGGCGAAGGCGACCACCATCCTGGCG
>NZ_JZWV01000789.1 GCF_000966975.1 Streptomyces katrae
CATCCTGGCGAGGGCCGGGTCGAGGGCGCGGACGAGCCCGTCGACGACGGGGGCGACGTGGGAGCGGCTCACGGGAGGCAGCGGGAACTCGGCGGCGATGACGGCGCCGCCGGAGTTGACCACCGCCTCCCAGCAGTCGGCGAGCTCCTCCCGGAGCCCGGGGCGGACGTCTTCGGGCCGGGTCAACTGCCGCAGTTCCACGGGCTCGTACGCGTTCATGCCCGTCAGCCTCCCAGACGCAGGGCCCCCGGGGCGGGAGGTCAGGGCAGCACGGCCGCCCGTACGCAGAGGACGTCGGGGAGGTGGTCGGCCAGCAGCTGCCAGCTGTCGCCG
>NZ_JZWV01000790.1 GCF_000966975.1 Streptomyces katrae
GCTGTCGCCGTCGTCGTCGCTCGCGTACAGCTCGCCGTTGCGGTTGCCGAAGTAGACGCCCGCCGGGTCGGCGTCGTCCGTGCACAGGGCGTCCCTGAGCACCGTGCCGTAGTGGTCCCCTTCGGGCAGGCCCTTCGTCAGCGGTTCCCAGGTGGCGCCGGCGTCGCGGGTGCGGAAGACGCGGCAGCGGTGTCCGGCCGGGACCCGGTCGGAGTCGGCGTTGAGCGGGAAGAGGTAGGCGGTGTCCGGGCGGTGCGGGTGGGCGGCGACGGCGAAGCCGAAGTCGGAGGGCAGGCCGGAGCCGATGTCGGTCCACTCGGCGCCCGCGTCGTCGCTGCGGTAGACCCCCCAGTGGTTCTGGAGGTAGAGCCGGTCCGGGTCCCCGGCGTCCTGGGCGATCTTGTGGACGCACTGGCCGAATTCGGGGTGCGGATCGGGCAGGAACACCGCCGAGACCCCGTGGTTGGACGGTCTCCAGCTCGCGCCGCCGTCCCGGCTGCGGAACACGCCGGCGGTGGAGACCGCGACGGTCAGCGCGGCCGGGTCGGCCGGGTGGGTGATCACCGTGTGCAGGCCTTCCCCGCCGCCTCCGGGCACCCACGCGGAGCGGGTCGGATGCTCCCACAGGGGCCGGACCAGCTCGAAGGACTCGCCCCGGTCGGCCGAGCGGAACAGCGCGGCCGGTTCCGTCCCCGCATAGACCACGCCGGGGGCCTCCGGACCGGCCGGGTGTAGCTGCCACACCCGCTCCAGGGAGGCGCCGGTGTCCTTGGGGAACTTCACGGCGGGCGCCGCGGGCTCCTGCCAGCTCGCGCCCAGGTCGTCGGAGCGGAAGACGGACGGTCCCCAGTGCGCGCTGTCGCCGCCGGCCAGCAGCCGGGGGACCGGGCCCCGTGCGTCGATGGCGACGGCGGAGACGGCCTGGGCGTTGAAATGCGGCCCGTCGAACTCCCACGGGCCGGAGTCCCGTCGGCGGCCGATGAACAGCCCCTTACGGGTCCCCGCGAGCAGTAGCACGTCGGTCATGACCGACACCTCCGGACGTCCTTGTCCTGATACGGCAGGTTTCCCGCCAGTCTGCACCCGTCCACTGACAACGCCCGCCACGGCGGGGCCGAAGGCCGCCACCAGGCGCCTCGGGACTGCTTGTACGGGATCCCTCGTACTACGAGAAAATTCGTAGTACGGTGACTCTCGTACTTAGCGCCGCACCGATCCCCGGTGCGCGTCCGGTGACGTCTGGAGAACCCCATGAGTGCCGCACCCGCCGCCTTCGCCGCCCTCTTCCAGCCCTACACCCTCCGGTCGGTGACCATTCCCAACCGGATCTGGATGGCGCCGATGTGCCAGTACAGCGCCGAGGCCTTCGGGCCGAACGCCGGGGTGGCCGGGGAATGGCACTTCGCCCACTACGCGGCCCGCGCCACCGGCGGCACCGGCCTGGTCATCCAGGAGGCCACCGCCGTCTCCCCGGAGGGTCGGATCAGCCCCTACGACCTCGGCATCTGGAACGACACCCAGGTCGAGGCCCTCCGCAGGATCACCGCCTTCGTCAAGTCCCAGGGGGCGGTCCCCGGGATCCAGATCGGTCACGCCGGCCGCAAGGCCTCCACCGACCAGCCCTGGAACGGCGGCGCCCCGGTCGGCCCCGAGGCCCACGGCTGGCAGCCCAGCGCCCCCAGCGCCGTCGCCTTCGACGAGGGCCACCCGGTGCCGCACGAGCTCACCGTCGAGGAGATCCACGAGATCACCGGCAAGTTCGCGGCCGCCGCCGGGCGCGCCCTCGCCGCGGGCTACGAGGTCCTCGAGATCCACGGCGCCCACGGCTACCTCATCGGGGAGTTCCTCTCCCCGCACAGCAACCGGCGCACCGACGCCTACGGCGGCTCCTTCGAGAACCGCACCCGCCTCGCCCTGGAGGTCGTCGACGCCGTCCGGGCCGTGTGGCCCGAGGAGCTCCCGCTGTTCTTCCGCATCTCCGCCACGGACTGGCTGGAGGAGGACGGCTG
>NZ_JZWV01000791.1 GCF_000966975.1 Streptomyces katrae
CCGCTGTTCTTCCGCATCTCCGCCACGGACTGGCTGGAGGAGGACGGCTGGACCGCCGACGAGACGGTCCGGCTGGCGGCCCTGCTCCAGGAGCACGGCGTGGACCTGCTCGACGTCTCCACCGGCGGTCTGGCCCCCCGGGTGAAGATCCCCACGGGCCCCGGCTACCAGGTGCCCTTCGCCGCCCGCGTCAAGGCCGAGACCACCCTCCCGGTGGCCGCGGTCGGGCTGATCACCGAGCCGGAGCAGGCGGAGAAGATCCTGGCCAACGGCGAGGCCGACGCCGTCCTCCTCGGCCGCGAGCTGCTGCGCGACCCGTACTGGGCCCGCCGCGCGGCCGCCGAACTGGGCGCGGAGCCCAGGATTCCCGGCCAGTACCAGCGCGCCTGGTGAACGGCGTGCGGCGCGGGGCACCCGTTCCCGCGCCGCGCCCGTTTCCCGCGCCGCACCCGGGCCGGTCGTACGAAGGTTCTCGTACCATGGGAACCCCGGCCCGACAGCCCGGCCGGAACCGAAGGAGCGGAGCAGGACATGACGGAACGTGACGCGCCCCGTGCCCTGGCCCACCCCGAGCGGGAGGAGATCCGCCTGGAGGGCGTCCTGCACGCCCTCTCCGACCCGCTGCGGCTCTCCATCGTCCGCGAACTCGCGGACCGGGAGGTCGAACTGGCCTGCTCGGACTTCGTCCTGCCGGTCACCAAGTCCACGACCACCCACCACTTCCGCGTCCTGCGCGAGAGCGGCGTCGTCCGCCAGATCTACCGCGGCACGGCCAAGATGAACGGGCTCCGCCGCGAGGACCTCCAGTCCCTCTTCCCCGGCCTCCTCGACACCCTCCTGACGGCCGCCGCCGCCGAGGAGACGAGACTGGGGCCACAGGCCCAGGCCCGCCCATGACCCCGTACTCCCGGGACTGCGGGCCGGGCGCGCGCGGCCCCGGCCACCCGGGTCAGGGCCGGGTGTCCAGGCGGTGCAGCAGGCGGCCGTCGGGGCCGAAGACGTCGATCAGGTAGCCGCCGGCGAGCGGGACGCCCTCCTGGGCCCTCAGGTAGGAGGCGATCGAGGCGTGCTGCTTCCTGAACACGGTGTCGTCCCCGTTCGCGTCCCGGGTGCGCACGACCAGCCGGGGCACGCCGTCCGGGCCCGCCTCGCGCTGGATTCCGTACACGGCCGGGTCCCCGCCCGCCGCCCGGTAGCGCTCCGCGAGGGCCGCGGCCTCCGGTGGCGCGGCGGTGGCCGTGACGGTCGGGCCGGGCCCCGCGGTCGTGGCCAGGGCCGTGGGGCGGTGCGTCGGGTCCGGCCCGACGCTCACCTCGCGCTTCTCCGTGCACCCCGCCAGCAGCACCCCGCAGGCGAGCACCGTCAGCACCCCGGCAGTACCCTGCCGTAACGCCTTCCCCATCCCCAACTCCCCTGACCGGTAACGGAACCGGCCACCCTACGCGAGGCCCGCCGCCGCGTGCAGGCCCGCCCAGTCGGGGATCTTCACCGAGCGGCGGCCCAGGGAGCGGCCCAGGGCCTCCTCGGCCGCCTCGATCGCGAGCCAGCCCGGCCATTCCACCGGGCGCAGGCCCGCGGCCCGCAGGGCGTCGAGGGGGTCGCCGGGCAGATCGCGGCGGGCCAGGGCGCCCGCGTCCTGGAGCAGGGAGGAGACCGTCTCCTTGGCGCAGGGGCGGTTGGTGCCGATCACCCCGGTCGGGCCGCGCTTGATCCAGCCCGCCACGTACTCCCCGACCGAGGCCCGCCCCGCGCGGACCACCCGGCCCGCCGCGTGCGGCACGGTGCCGGTGGCCGGGTCGAAGGGCAGGCCGGGCAGGGGCACCCCCAGATAGCCCACCGAACGCAGCACCAGCTGCGCCTCCACGTCCTCGTACGCGCCCGTCCCGGTCACCCCGCCCCGGCCGTCCGGCGCGGTCCGCTCGAAGCGCATCCCGCGGACGCGACCGTCCGGGCCGCCCAACACCTCCACCGGGCGCAGGTAGAAGCGGAGCTTGATGCCCCGCCGGCCGTCCCCGCCCGCCGACGGGCCCTCGGCCCAGCCCCGCAGCACCTCCAGGTTGCGCCGGGCCACCGCCGGCAGGGCCGCCGCCGCGGCCGGGTCGGCGTACGCCGGGTCCAGGGCCAGCTCGGCGGCGTCCGCCCGGGTCTCGACCCCGGGCAGGGTGCCCAGCTCGCGGAGTTCCTTGGTGGTGAACTTGGCCTGTGAGGGGCCGCGCCGGGCCACCATCGCCACCGTCCGCACCCCGCTGTCCGCCAGCGCGCCCAGCGCGGGCTGGGGCATGTCGGTGGGCTCCAGCTCCGGAACGCCCCGGGCCAGGATCCGGGTCACGTCCACCGCGACGTTGCCCGCGCCGACGACCACCGCCGAACGGACCCCGCCGAGGTCGAAGGAGCCCGCGTCCGGGTGCCCGCTGTACCAGGACACGAAGGCGGTCGCGGAGTGCACCCCGGCCAGCTCCTCGCCCGGGATCCCCAGCATCCGGTCCCGGGCCGCGCCCACGCAGTACACCACCGCGTGGTACAGCTCCAGCATCCGGGCGGTGGTCAGCGGTGCGCCGCCGACCTCCACGTTCCCGAGGAACCGGATCCGCTCGTCCTCCAGCACGGAGCGCAGGTTTCCGGTCAGCGACTTGATCTTCTCGTGGTCGGGGGCCACCCCGTACCGCACGAGGCCGTACGGGGCCGGCAGCCGGTCCAGCACGTCGACCCGTACGCCCGGGACCTCGCGCTGCCCGACCAGTGTCTGGGCGGCGTAGACCCCGCTGGGGCCCGAACCGACGACGGCGACACGAAGCACGGCGGAACTCCCTCCCGCGGATGCTCCCCAGCATGCCACCGGCCCCCGCGGCCGTCAGCCCATCGCGCGCATCCGGTGGATCTCGGCGCTCTGGACGGCCACGACCTCGTTCGCCATCTCCTCGACGGCGCCGTTGTTCCCCTGGGCCAGTGCCTCGCCCGCCATCGTCAGCGCCCCCTCGTGGTGGGCCGTCATCAGCTGGAGGAAGAGCCGGTCGAAGTCGGCGCCGTGGGCCTGCGTCAGCTCCCGCAGCTGCTGTTCGGTGGCCATGCCCGGCATCGCGCCGTGGTCGTGGCCGGCCGGGGCGCCGGCCGGTGCCGGGTAGCGGGCCTGCCATTTCTCCATGGCCCCGATCTCGGGCCCCTGCGCGGCCGCGATCCGCTCGGCGAGCCGTTTGACCCCGTCCGACGAGGCCCGTTCGGGGGCCAGGGCGCTCATGGTCAGGGCCTGCCGGTGGTGTTCGATCATGCGCCGTACGTACGCCCGGTCGGCGGCGTTGGGGCTGTCGTCGGGCCGCTGCCGGGCCGCCTGTCCGGGGGAGAGGGTGCGGGACTCCTCGCCGGGCCTGCCCGGGGCGACCACCACCGGGGAGCCGTCGCCGGCCTCCCGTGGGGCGCCGTCACCCGTGGTGCAGCCGGTGAGGGGGAGGAGGAGTGAGGCGGCCAGCGCCGCCCCCAGGAATCGGCCGAGTAACGCGTTTGCCATGTCCATGGAAAGGAAGATACTGCCGGGGTCCAGGTTCCGCTTCCCCCACCGGGAACGGAGCGCAGGGCCCCCACGGGAGGCACAGTGACCTTGCTGCACACCGTCAGAGTGCGCCACCGGAGTCTGGGGGCGGCCCTGGCGGCCGCCGGACTCCTCACCACGCTCCTCGCCGCCGCCGGACCGGCCGCCGCAAGCCCCGACCCCGGCGACTCGTCCCCGGGCGCCGGCTCCCGGCAGAGCGCGGACCGCGCGCCGGGCCGTGAACTCGCCCCCGGGGAGATCCCCGGTCAGGACGAGATCGTGCACAGCGCCAACGTCAAACCCCTGGCCAACATCCCCGACGCCGGCCTCAAGGGCATCAACTCCGACCTGGCGTTCCAGGGCGACTACGCCTACGCCGGGAACTACGACGGCTTCACGATCTACGACATCGCCGACCCCAAGGCCCCGAAGATCGTCACCCAGGTCCTCTGCCCGGGCGGCCAGAACGACGTCTCGGTCTCCGGGGACCTGCTCTTCCTGTCCACCGACTCCTCGCGCAACGACGACTCCTGCAACAGCGTCTCGCAGCCCGCCACGGAGAAGTCCTCCTGGGAGGGCATCAAGATCTTCGACATCAAGGACAAGAAGAACCCCAAGTACATCAAGTCCGTGGAGACGGCCTGCGGATCGCACACCCACACCCTGGTGCCGGGCGGCCGCGACATCTACCTCTACGTCTCCTCGTACTCGCCCAGCGAGGCCTTCCCCGACTGCCAGCCCCCGCACGACGGGATCTCGGTGGTCAAGGTCCCGAGGAAGGCCCCGACCCAGGCCGCCGTCGTCGGCTTCCCGGTGCTCTTCCCCGACGGCGGCAACCCCGGCGCGCCCACCAACCCCGGGGTCTCCAAGACCACCGGCTGCCACGACATCACCGTGCTGCCGTCCGAGGACCTGGCCGCGGGCGCCTGCATGGGCGACGGCATCCTCTTCGACATCAGCGAGCCCGAGCACCCGAGGGTCATCGACCGGGTCCAGGACAATGTGAACTTCGCGTTCTGGCACTCGGCGACCTTCAACGAGGACGCGGACAAGGTGGTGTTCACCGACGAGCTCGGCGGTGGCGGCGCCGCCACCTGCAACGAGGCCACCGGACCCAACCGGGGCGCCGACGGGATCTACGACATCACCGGCACGGGCGACCAGCGCAAACTGGTCTTCCGGGGCTACTTCAAGATCCCGCGCCACCAGGCCGACACCGAGAACTGCGTGGCCCACAACGGCTCGCTGGTCCCCGTCGGCGACGGCCGCGACATCATGGTCCAGGCCTGGTACCAGGGCGGGGTCTCGGTCTGGGACTTCACCGACTCGGCGCAGCCCAAGGAGATCGGCTACTTCGAGCGCGGCCCGCTGACCACCGACCGGCTGGGCCTGGGCGGCTCCTGGTCGGCGTACTACTACAACGGGCACATCTACTCGAACGACATCGTCAAGGGCCTCGACGTGCTCAGGCTCGACGACCGGCGCACCGACAGCGCCAAGCGGGTGCGCATGGACCGGCTCAACGTCCAGACCCAGCCCGAGTACCACTGACCCCACTCAGGGGGCACTCACGGAGGAAACGTTCCGCCGGGCGGTCCGCCGTCCGGCGGGAACCCCCGCTCCCACTCCAGCCCGTACCGCTGGAACAGCTCGGCCCGCAGCCGCGACGCCGGCATCGGCGCCCCCGGCAGCAGGACCGCCACCACCGCTCCCATCAGCAGCGCGCGCAGCATCGGGTAGTCGGTGTCCACGTCCGCCGAGCCGTACCGCGTGACGGTGTCCCGGAGCAGCTGCGCCAGCCGCTGCTGCTCCGGGCACTGGATGAACCCCTCCGCCTGGAGGATCCCGGCCATGTGGGTGCGCATCAGCCGCGGCTGGTCGCGGGCCAGCCCCAGGATCGCGTCGACCGCCCGGGCCAGCCGCTCCCGGCCGTCGTCCGTACGGGGCTCCCGCTCCAGGGCCTCCTCCAGGGTCAGGTGCATCAGCCGGTGCACCGCCGACTGGAGCAGCTGCCGCTTGCCGGGGAAGTAGTACGACACCAGGCCGCGGGCCGCGCCCGCCCGGTCGGCGATGTCGCCGAGTTTGGTCGCCTCGTAGCCGCGCTCGGCAACCAGTTCGACCGTGGCCTGCAGCAGCCGCTCCCGGGAACGTCTGCGCAATTCTTCATTGACCGAGGCGCTGCGCGGGGACATGCTTACTCCTGCGTTGACTGGCTCCGAGCCAATATACTCAGCGTGAAGCCGTCGGCCCGGGGCGACGCGGGGGATCGCCTCGGGCGGGCGCGTTCAGCGGGCCGGATCAGGCCAGCGCCCGGAGGCCCGGTACGAAAGCCACCACCAGCGGTACCGCCGGCAGCAGGGTGGCCAGCGCCGTGAGCCTCAGCCGGCGGCCGGCCGGCAGGCGCGGAGTGGCCGACAGCAGACGCCGTACCCGCTCCGGCACGTGCGCCTGGGCGGAGGCGGGGCCGAAGACGCCCCGGTCCTCGTTCAGACCGACCAGGGCGAGGGCGACCGTCAGCCGGCCGTAGCGGCGCGAGGCCACGTCGTCGGCGGCCAGCTCCACCAGCCGGTCCATCTCCGCCTCGAACGCCGCGAAGACCGGCACCTGCGGGAACCCCTGCGACAGGGCCCGCGAGCAGTGCAGCAGCCAGTCGTGCCGCGCCGCCACGTGCCCCTGTTCGTGCGCCAGCACCGCGTCCAGCTGACTGCCCTTCAGCCGGCCCAGCGCCGCCGTCGTCACCACCAGCCGCGGCGCCGGCCCCGGCTGCCACCAGGCCTCCGGACGCGGCCCCTCCAGCACCACCAGCCGGGCGGCCGCCGGGTCCTCGCCGGGCAGCAGCGGGGCGCGCAGCCGCAGTTCGGCGCCCCGGGCCCGCCGCCGGGCCCGCGCGCGCAGGACCTCCCGCGTCAGCATCGCCCCGGTCCACAGCCCCCCGCAGGCCAGCGCCAGGGCGGTCCCGGCGGCCCAGGGCCCGCCCTCCGTCCCCAGCCCGTACGCGTCCACCACCCCGTGCGGGGCCGCCGCGAACAGCCGTCCCCGCACCGCCTGCCAGGCGGCGGCCGCGCTCAGCAGCATCGACAGCCCCAGGCACAGCAGGGTCGCGCCCACCACGCACTGCCACACCCACAACGCCACCACGGGTTCCCGCTCCGGCCACCGGGCGCGGGCCAGCAGCCGGGGCGCGAGGAACGCGGTCAGTGCGCCGAGCAGCAGAAGGGCGGCGGGGACCATCATGTCCGCCAGCCTATGAGCGCCGCCCTACCTACGGGTAGGGCCCGGAGCATTGGTGACGCAGGACACGTTCCGGGGCCGGGGGAGCCCCGCCCCCGCCGGTCCGGCGGGCCGTCACACGCCCAGCAGCATCGCCAACATGCCCGTGGCCATGGCCAGTCGGCAGGCACGCACGAGTTCTCCCGTCCCCCCGGCCCCCGTCCCCCCGGGCAGGGGCCCCGGGCAGGGGCCGCACCGCCCCCGGCCCGCCGTCGCCCGCCGGGACGGGCAGCACCCCGCCGGCCGTCACCAGCCGGGCCCCGCCCAGGAGTACGTACCCGGCGTAGTACAGGAGCAGGACCCCGGTCACCACCGGAAGCCCGGCCTGGCCGTGCCCGTGGCCGCTTCCGGCGGTCATCGCCACGGCCATGTACACCATCGACAGCGTGCCCACCAGGTGGTGTGCGTGGTGCACGCCGCCCCGCAGCAGCCAGAGCGCGTGCACCGAGGCCCCGCAGCAGACGGCGAGGAGGATCTGCGGCCCCCACGGACCGGTCCCCGAGGGCACGGCCATCGCGGCCATGCCGAAGCCCATCACCGCCTCGCCGGCGGCCATGCCCCGCGCCCGCCGGTCCGCTCTGCGCGCCCGCAGCAGGCAGTAGGCACCGCTCACGGCGCAGAGCAGGACCAGCAGCCAGGCGGAGGCGGAAAGGGGCGTCGCGGATCCGTGCACGGCGGAACCTCCCGGTTCGTCGGCGTCACGGGAAGGGATGCCCTGCTCACACCCCCTTCACGCGGGAGCGGGTTACGCTCTCTGAGACCCCCGCGGCATGTCATATGCCGCTGATCTGCCGCCGCACCGAACGGAGCGCCCGATGCCGACCGCCCAGCCCGCCGCCCTGAGCTTCCGCAGTGCCGTGGAGGAGGACGTGCCGGCCCTGGTGGCCCTCGTCGAGTCCGCCTACCGCGGGGACGCCAGCCGGGCCGGCTGGACGACCGAGGCCGACTACCTGGACGGCCAGCGCACCGACCCGAGTGGGGTCGGCGCGATCATCGCGGACCCGGACAGCACCCTCCTGGTCGTCGAGCGCGGCGCGGAACTCGTCGCCTGCTGCCAGCTCGAACACCGCGGGGACCACGCCTACTTCGGCATGTTCGCCGTACGTCCCGGGCTCCAGGGAGCCGGCCTCGGCAAGGAGGTCATGGCCGAGGCCGAGCGCCGGGCCCGCGAGGACTGGAAGGTCGCGGAGATGCGGATGACCGTGGTGAACGTACGGGAGGAGCTCATCGCCTACTACGAGCGCCGCGGCTACCGGCGCACCGGCGAACTGAGCCCCTTCCCCTACGGAGACGAGCGCTTCGGCATCCCGCTCCGCGACGACCTGGCCTTCGAGCTGCTGGTCAAGGCGCTCTGACGGCCGGGGCCGCGCCCGGAGC
>NZ_JZWV01000792.1 GCF_000966975.1 Streptomyces katrae
CGCCGGGCGCGGCCGTCGGCTCAGGCGGTGAACCGGCCGGTGCTGCGGACCTCCGGGAAGTCCGTGGCGGCGCCGTCCAGTTGGAGGGAGCGCGCCAGCCGCAGCAGGTCCAGGCTGTTGACCGCCCAGCCCGTCACCCGCAGTCCGGCCGCGTGCGCCGCCTCCACCGCCTCCAGGCTGAGCCGGCGGACGTCGACCGCGACGGCCGAGGCCCCCGCCGCCCGGGCCGGCGCCACCAGTTCGCCGGGGTCCGCGCCGGGCCGCTCCACGCGCAGCGCCGTCCGGACCCCCGGAACCCGCCGGGCGACCTCGGCCAGCAACTCCGCGTCCTCCGAGGCCACCTCCACCCGGTCGGTGAGATCGCCGCGCAGGAGCAGTTCCACGAGGGCCCCGGCGGCGGCCTGGTCCCGCACCGACACCTGGAGCGGGATCCGGACGGCGTCCAGGACCTCCTCCAGGACCGGCACCCGTTCCCCCCGGCCGGCGTCCAGTTCGCGCAGCTCGGCGAGGGTCAGGTCGGCGACGGCGCCCGCGCCGTCCGTGGTGCGGTCCACCTCGGCGTCGTGCAGGACGACGAGGGCGCCGTCCTTGCTGAGGCGTACGTCCAGCGCGATGACGTCCATCCCGCAGCGTTCCGCCCGGATGAACGACCGCAGGGTGTTCTCCGGTTCCACACCCATGACCCCGCGGTGACCGATGGTGAGGAAAGTCAAGGTTCTCTCGCTTCCGTCGACGGCGGCTCCCGGCGCGGTCGCGGTGTCCCGCCCGGCCGCGCCCGGTGAGGACGCATGCTAGTGCGGACCGCGCGCGTTGGGACCGGGCGTGCACGGGCTCGCGGAAGCCTTCCGCCCGCTTCCCGTCAGGGGCGTGGGCCCCGCGACGGGCCCGGGCCGCCCCGCCGCGTCACCCGGGGGTGGGCGCGTCCCCGCCGGCTTGACGCTCCGCCCCCTCGGGGCGCGCCCGCTCCCGCCGGGCGGCCTCCGCGAGGTCCTCCAGCAGGGCCTCGGCCAGCTCCAGTTCGGCCAGGTGCCGGCGCTCGGCCCAGCGCAGGGCGAGGGCGGGGAAGGCCCACTCGGGTACGCCCGCCGCGTGCGCCATGGCCTCCCGTACGGCGGCCAGTTCGCCCCGGGTGTGGCCCCGGGTGTGCTCCAGGTGCTCCACCACCAGGGTGCGCAGCCGCTCGGGCTCGGACAGGTGTCCGAGCCAGATCCGCAGCAACAGCCCGTGCTTGAGTACGGGCGGCCCCGCCTCGGCGGTGTCCGCCGCCCAGGCCGCGAGCGCCTCACGGCCCGCCGCGGTGATGGCGTAGCGGCGCTTGGTGCGGAGCTCCTCCGGCCCCGAGCGCGCGGAGGAGGCGTACCCGAGTTCCTCCAGCCGCCGCAGTTCGGCGTAGATCTGGCTGATGGCGGGCGACCAGTAGAAGAAGCGCAGGGAGGAGTCCGCCCACTTCTTGAGCTCGTACCCGGTGCGCTCGCCGGGGAAGGACAGCAGGCCCAGCACGGCCCAGGCGGTCGGCGGGAGGTCTTGCTTCTTCGCGATATGACTACTAGTCATATTTCTAATCGAAGCAAGGCCGGGTACGGGACCCATCTCTGGAGGCATCGTGCAATTCTCCGTGATCTTCGAGGCTCAGCTGGCCGACCCCACCGTGGAGCGGGAGCACCAGGTCATCCGCGACTGCGTCGAGCAGGCGGTGTTCGCCGAACGCATGGGATTCGACCGGATCTGGGCCGTCGAGCACCACTCGCTCAAGTGGTACGCCCATATGAGCGCACCGGAGGTCTTCCTGAGCTACGTAGCGGCCAGGACGAACACGATACGCATCGGGCACGGCGTCGTGTGCATGCCCTTCGGCTTCAACCACCCGGTGCGGGTGGCGGAACGCGCCGCCATGCTCGACCTGCTCTCCGGCGGCCGGGTCGACCTGGGCGCCGGGCGCGGCGGCACCCTCCAGGAGACCTCCCTGTGCGGGGTCGACCGGGACCGCACGGAGGCCGAGGTGGAGGAGGCGCTGCGGATCATCGGCAGGGCCTGGCAGCAGGAGGAGCTGGAGTACCACGGCGAGCTCATCGACATCGACCCCCACCCCGTCCTGCCGCGCCCCGCGCAGACCCCGCACCCGCCGCTGTTCCTCGCGTGCAGCCGGGGCGAGACCCTGGTGAAGGCCGCCGAGCTCGGCATCGGGGCCCTGGTCATGGGCTTCGCCGGGCCGGAGTCCGTCGCTGGGATGCGGGCCGTGTACGACACGGCCCGCGCCGAGCGCGACGGCAGCCGGTTCGTGTCCTCCGTCGTCCACGACCACTTCTCCGTGCTCTGCCCCACCATCGTGCTCGACGACCCCGAGGAGGCCCGCCGGATCGGCATCCGGGGGCAGCGGTTCTTCGCGCAGTCCATCGGGCACTGGTACGGCGGCGCGGGCGTCCCGGACGAGGCGGTCGTGGCGGGCGCCGACGAGGCGGCGGAGCTGCGCCGGGCCGCCGAGCAGGTCGTGGCCAGGCTCCACGAGCAGGACGTCCCCGTACGGCCGACCTCCACGGCCACGTTCAACGCCGACCACGCCTACGGGAGCGCGGACGAGGCCATCGCGTACGTCGAGCGGCTGCGGGAGGCCGGCGCGGACGAGGTGATGTGCCTGGTCCAGATGGGCACCGTGCCGCAGGAGGCCTGCCTGGAGACCCTGCGCCAGTGGGGCGAGAAGGTCATCCCGCACTTCCGGGCAGGGGTGAACCCCCGGTCCGCCGATTAGGCCGGACGCTACGCCGATTACTAGGCGGAGTGGTGGATTCCACCGTGAGTAACGGGAAGACTTCCGGTGGAGTGGGGGGTGTTACAGAAAAATTTCCCGAGTTTCCTCTTGAGCGGGAGAGCCTCGCATGCATACGCTGTCTTAACGCGAGGTTCTCCTGTGGAGGAAGTGACATGACGGAAACTCTTGTGCCGGGCATCGGCGGGGCCGTGATAACCGCCGGGGCGCGGGTGGTGGACCACCCGGCGTGGCCCGAGCTCAAGGCCGCCGTGGAGGAGATCCGCCCCTGGCAGGCCAAGGACGGTTCGATCGACTTCGAGGCCGAGGGCGCCCCCGCCCCGGTCGAGGTCGAGGCCGTCGTCGAGCGCGTCGTCGCGGGCGTGGAGACCCTCTCCCCGCTGCTGCCGCACGCCGCCGCCTACCACAAGGCGCTCGTCGCCGACCTGCGCAAGTGGGCCGCGGAGGGCTTCGGCGTGCCGGACTTCCTCGACTCCCTGCTGGCCTTCCAGCCGGCCGCGCAGCGCGAGGACGGTCTGCAGCACCTCGTCGTGTTCCCGATGTACACCCAGAACGGCAACCTCGACCGCAACCTCGAGGCCGTCGTGCTGAAGATGGTGTGGCCCGACTGGCTCGCCGAGCTGGAGCGCACCCGGTACGACAATCCGCTGTTCCTCGGGATCACCTTCGAGGACTTCACCCCGGGCTACGACACCAACTCCGCCGTGCTCTTCCCGGAGACCATCGCCGTCCGCGAGGCCCCCGAGCGCTTCACCTGGGGCGGCATCTTCTGCGACCGCGAGGCCGCGCGCTACCGCAAGGTCACCGAGGCCGCCGTCGACATCCTGGGCATCGAGCTGCCCGAGGACATCGCCCGCATGGTCGAGGACCAGGAGCGCTGCGAGAAGGCCTTCGTCCTGTGGGACATGGTCCACGACCGCACCCACAGCCACGGCGACCTGCCGTTCGACCCCTTCATGATCAAGCAGCGCCAGCCGTTCTGGATGTACGGCCTGGAGGAGCTGCGCTGCGACCTCACCGCCTTCAAGGAGGCCGTGAAGCTCGAGTCCGAGGGCAACGAGCACGGCCGTGACGTGCAGTACGCCGTCCTCTTCGACCGGATGTTCCGCTTCCCGGTCTCCGGCGACCGCAACCGCAACTACGACGGCCTCGGCGGCCAGCTGCTCTTCGCGTACCTCCACAAGCACGACGTGGTGCGCTGGACGGACAACAAGCTGAAGATCGACTGGATGCGTGCCCCGCAGGTCACCAACCAGCTCTGCGCCGAGATCGAGGACCTGTACCGCGCGGGCATCGACCGCCCGAAGCTGGTCCACTGGTTCAAGGCCTACGAGCTGGTCTCCACCTACCTGGCCCCGCACCCGGGCTCCAAGTGGGCCAAGGGCCCCGACGCGCTCGACCTGACGCAGCCGCCGCGCAAGCTCGTCGACGACGTGCTTCCGGACGAGTTTCCGCTGAGCATGTTCTACGAGGCCCTCGCCAAGAAGCTCAAGGGTGTGATCGCCTCGACCAAGGGCATCACTCCCCAGAACGCCGACGACGCCTCGCGGACCGCCGCGTGAGCACTCGCCCTCAGGAGGCTGCACAGATGAACGGCTCCGGGAACGGCCCGCTCCAGGGCGCGGTGGTGGCGGTGGCCGGGGCCGGCGGCCCCGCCGGCCGCGCCGCCCTGCTCCGCCTGGCGGAAGCGGGGGCCACCGTGGTGGCGTCCGACGCCGACGCGGCACGCCTCGCGGAGTCCGTGGACGCCGCCCGCTACGCCCACGGGGGCGCCACCGTCACCGGTGACACCGTCGACCTGCTCGACCTGGAGGCCACCAAGGCCTGGGCCGAGCGCACCGAGAAGGAGTTCGGCCGGGTCGACGGCCTGGTCCACCTCGTCGGCGGCTGGCGCGGGAGCAAGACGTTCACCGACGTGGACCTCGCGGACTGGGACCTCCTGGAGAAGCTCCTGATCCGCACCGTCCAGCACACTTCGCTCGCCTTCCACGACGCCCTGGTGCGCAGCGGCCGCGGCCGCTACGTGCTGATCAGCCAGTCCGGCGCGCACAAGCCGGTCGCCAACAACGCCGCGTACAACGCGGGCAAGGCGGCCGCCGAGGCCTGGACCCTGGCCATGGCGGACTCCTTCCGCAAGGCCGGGGGCGAGGACGGCCCCGCCGCCGCGGCTGCGATCCTGGTGATCAAGGCACTGGTGCACGACGCGATGCGCGCCGAGCGCCCCAATGCGAAGTTCGCGGGCTTCACCGACGTCAAGGAGCTGGCCGAGGCCATCACCGGCGTGTGGGAGCGGCCCGCCTCCGATGTGAACGGACAGCGTCTGTGGCTCACTCCGCAACCGTGAGAACCGACAACGGCAAGACCGACGCCCGCCGCCACCACGACCCGGCGGTGCGCGGTTTCGCCAGCGACAACTACGCCGGGGTCCACCCGGAGGTGCTCGCGGCCATCGCCCTCGCCAACGAAGGCCATCAGGTCTCCTACGGCGAGGACGACTACACCGAGCACCTCCAGAAGGTGTTCCGCAGCCACTTCGGTCCGTACGCCGAAGCCTTCCCGGTCTTCAACGGCACGGGCGCCAACGTCACCGCCCTCCAGGCCATGACCGACCGGTGGGGCGCGGTGATCTGCGCCAAGAGCGCCCACATCAACGTGGACGAGGGCGGCGCGCCCGAGCGGATGGCCGGCATCAAGCTGCTGGCCGTGCCCACTCCGGACGGGAAGCTCACCCCCGAGCTGATCGACCAGGAGGCCTGGGGCTTCGAGGACGAGCACCGGGCGATGCCCCAGGTCGTCTCGATCACCCAGAACACCGAACTCGGCACGGTCTACACCCCGGACGAGATCAGGGCGATCTGCGAGCACGCCCACGGCCTCGGCATGAAGGTGCACCTCGACGGCGCCCGGATAGCCAACGCCGCGGCCTCGCTCGACGTGCCGATGCGCACCTTCACCAACACGGTCGGGGTGGACGTGCTGTCGTACGGCGGCACCAAGAACGGCATGATGTTCGGCGAGGCCGTGGTGGTGCTCAACCCGGACGCGGTCCGGCAGATGAAGCACGTCCGCAAGATGTCGATGCAGCTCGCGTCGAAGATGCGCTTCGTCTCGGTGCAGCTCGAAGCGCTGCTCGCCAAGGACCTGTGGCTGCGCAACGCCCGCCACGGCAACGCGATGGCCCAGCGGCTCGCCGCGGGCGTGCGCGAGACCGACGGGGTGGAGATCCTCTACCCGGTGCAGGCGAACGCGGTGTTCGCGCGGCTGCCGCACGACGTCACGCGGCGGCTCCAGGAGCGGTACCGCTTCTACTTCTGGGACGAGGCGGCCGGCGACGTCCGCTGGATGTGCAGCTTCGACACCCGCGAGGAGGACGTCGACGGCTTCCTCCAGGCGCTCAAGGAGGAGCTGGCCCGGTAGGTGCCACTCCGCAGAGTACTGAATATTTATGCCTCCGACCGCAAATCTATTGATCTGCGGTCGGAGGCATGCCTATGCTGCCGATCATGCAGCTCATCCAGCAAAACCCAGACATACACGCCTATTTGGCCTCGAGTGAGGCCATCGACCACTGGCACCCCCTGGTCCAGGAGACCGCCGACGCCCTCTGGAACTCCACCGGCGATGCATATTCATACGCCGAGGCGGCCTTCGAGTTCGTCCGCGACACCATTCCGCACTCCGCCGACTCCGGCGACATGCGGGTCTCCTGGCGGGCCTCCGACGTACTGAGCACCCGCAACGGCATCTGCTACGCCAAGTCCCACGCCCTCGTCGCCCTGCTGCGCGCCCAGGGCATCCCCGCGGGCCTCTGCTACCAGTTGCTCGGTGATGACGACGGTTTCAACCTGGTACTCCACGGCCTCGTCGCCCTGCGGCTGCCCGGCAGGGAGGAGTGGTCCCGGGTGGACCCGCGCGGCAACAAGCCGGGCGTGGACGCCCGGTTCAGCCTCGACGTGGAGCGACTCGCCTTCCCCGTACGGCCGGAACTCGGCGAGATCGACCACCCCGGGCTGTACGACGCCCCGCACCCCGCCACGCTCAAGGCCCTCCAGGAGTCCGCCGACCGGCCGGAGCTGTGGCGGAATCTGCCGACCTCCCTGTAGCCGGCACCCGGGCCACCCGCCCGCGCCCCGCCACCAGCAGGTGCAGCGCGGCGGCCGCGAGCTGCAGCACGGCGATCCCGAGCAGCAGCGTCCACGGCGGCGCGGCGGCCGCCAGCCCCACCAGGGCGGCCCCCGTGGAACCAGCCGTCACCTTCAGCCCGGCCCCCAGGGTGAACACCTGCGCCCGCACCGCGCCCGGGGCGTGCTCCGAGCGGATCCGCAG
>NZ_JZWV01000779.1 GCF_000966975.1 Streptomyces katrae
GGGGAGTGCTGGTGCTCCTCTTCGTCCACCTGGTGCTGGCCGTCGAGGGCCTGCTGTGGCGGGCGGCACGGATGTCCAGCGACGTCCTGGTCTGGCTGCTCGGCGCGACCAGCGCCTGGATCCTGGCCGGCGTCCTCGACCAGCCGGGCAACGGCGCCGGCTGGCTGTTCAGCGGCCCCGGGCAGGAGTACCTCTGGCTCGGCCTGCCGATCCTGCTCGGCGCCCTGGTCCACGACATCGGAGACGCGCTGACCGTCTCCGGGTGCCCGATCCTGTGGCCCCTGCCGGTCAAGGGCAAGCGCTGGTACCCGGTCGGCCCGCCCAAGGCCATGCGCTTCCGCGCGGGCAGCTGGGTGGAGCTGAAGGTCCTGATGCCGGTGTTCATGCTCCTCGGCGGAATCGGCGGAGCCTCGGCCCTGGGCTTCATCTAGTCCGAGGTCCCGCCTGGTCCGAGGTCCCGCCGCACCCGCGTCACCCGTGCCAGGAGCGCCACAGGGCCGCGTACGCCCCGTCGGCCGCCACCAGCTCGTCGTGCGAGCCGAGTTCGCTGATCCGCCCGCCCTCGACCACCGCGATCACGTCCGCGTCGTGCGCCGTGTGCAGCCGGTGGGCGATCGCGATGACCGTCCGGCCGTCCAGCACCCGCGCCAGGGAGCGCTCCAGGTGCCGGGCCGCCCTCGGGTCCAGCAGCGAGGTCGCCTCGTCCAGCACCAGCGTGTGCGGGTCCGCCAGCACCAGACGGGCCAGCGCGATCTGCTGCGCCTGCGCCGGGGTCAGCGCGCTGCCGCCCGAACCCACCTCCGTGTCCAGCCCCGACTCCAGGGCCCGCGCCCAGCCGTCGGCGTCCACCGCGCCCAGCGCCGCCCACAGTTCGGCGTCCTCGGCGCCCGGGCGGGCCAGCCGCAGGTTGTCCCGCAGCGAGCCCACGAAGACGTGGTGCTCCTGGTTCACCAGCGCCACGTGCTCACGCACCCGCTCCGCCGGCATCCGCGACAGCCGCGCCCCGCCGAGGGTGACCTCCCCGCTCCGCGGCGCGTAGATCCCCGCCAGCAGCCGGCCCAGCGTCGACTTGCCCGCGCCCGAAGGGCCGACCAGCGCCATCCGGGTCCCCGGCGGAACCGACATCGACACCCGGTGCAGGACGTCCACACCCTCCCGGTAGCCGAACCGGACCTCGTCCGCCCGGACGTCCCGGCCCTCCGGGGCCACCGCGCGGTCACCCGCGGCCGGCTCGATCTCGCGCACCCCCACCAGCCGCGCCAGTGACACCTGGGCGACCTGCAGCTCGTCGTACCAGCGCAGGATCAGCCCGATCGGGTCGACCATCATCTGTGCCAGCAGCGCGCCCGTGGTCAGCCGGCCGACCGACAACCAGCCGCGCAGCACGCAGTACCCGCCGATCAGCAGCACCGCGCCGAGGATGGTCACATAGGTGACGTTGACGACGGGGAACAGCACCGTCCGCAGGAACAGCGTGTACCGCTCCCAGGCCGTCCACTCCCTGATCCGCCGCTCCGACAGCGTGATCCGGCGGCCGCCCAGGCGGTGCGCCTCCACCGTCCGCCCCGCGTCCACCGTCTCCGTCAGCACCGCCGCGACCGCCGCGTACCCGGCCGCCTCCGAGCGGTAGGCCGAGGGCGCCCGCCGGAAGTACCAGCGGCAGCCGGCGACCAGCACCGGCAGCGCCACCAGCGCGGCCAGCGCCAGCTGCGGCGCCGTCACCGCGAGCGCCCCGTACAGCAGCCCCGCCCAGACCACGCCGATGGCCAGCTGCGGCACCGCCTCGCGCATCGCGTTCGCCAGCCGGTCGATGTCGGTGGTGATCCGCGACAGCAGGTCACCGGTGCCGGCCCGCTCCAGGACCCCCGGCGGCAGACCCACCGACCGCACCAGGAAGTCCTCGCGCAGGTCGGCCAGCATCTCCTCGCCGAGCATCGCCCCGCGCAGCCGGACCAGCCGCACGAAACAGGTCTGGACGCCGAGCGCCAGCGCGAACAGCAGCGCCACCCGCCCCAGGTGGAGCTCCCGCTCCCCGGCCGAGAGCCCGTCCACCACCCGCCCCAGCAGGTACGGGCCGGCCATGGAGGCGACCACCGCGACCGCGTTGACCGCCACCAGCGCCGTGAACGCCCGCCGGTGCCGCCGCAGCAGTTCGCGCACATAGCCCCGTACGGTCGCCGACGTGCCCACGGGCAGGGTCGCGGCCGTCTCGGGGGCCGCCGGATCGTGCTCCGGCCGTGCCACGCCGATCATGCGGATTCCTCGATCTCTGTGAGTTCCTCGCCGGAGCGGGTCTCCCCGTCCGTCTCCCGGGTGACCACCGCCCGGTAGCGGGGCTCGCCCCGCAGCAGCTCGCGGTGGGTGCCCGCCGCCACGGCCCGGCCGCCGTGCACCAGGACCACCCGGTCGGCGCGGTCCAGCAGCAGCGGCGAGGACGCCAGCACCACCGTCGTGCGCCCGGCGCGCAGCGCGGCCACGCCGTCGGCGATCCGCGCCTCGGTGTGCGCGTCCACCGCCGAGGTCGGCTCGTCCAGCACCAGCACCTCCGGGTCGGTGACCAGCGACCGGGCCAGCGCGAGCCGCTGGCGCTGGCCGCCGGACAGGGACCGGCCGCGCTCGGTGATCCGGGCGTCCATCGCGTCGTCCACCCCGTCCGGCGCCGCCTGGAGCAGCGCGTCCAGGACGTCCCCGCACTGCGCCGCCGCCAGCGCCTCCCGGGCGGCCACGGCGCCGGACGCCGGTACGTCGAACAGCTCGCGCAGGGTCCCGGACAGCAGCACCGGATCCTTGTCCTGGACGAGGACCAGCCCGCGTGCCGAGTCCAGCGCGAGGTCGTCCAGCGCGACCCCGCCGAGCAGCACCGACGGCGGCGCGGCACCGGGGCCGTCCCCGGGGTGCACGGCGTGCCCGCCGAGCCGCTCCGCGAGCCGGCCCGCCACGTCCGGATCCCCGCACACCACCGCCGTGAACCGCCCGGCCGGGGCCAGCAGCCCCGTCGCCGGGTCGTACAGGTCCCCGCCCGGAGCCGGTGCCTCCACCGGCTTCGCGGGAACGGAATCCGGTGTCTCGTCCGTACGCGTCAGGGACAGCACCCGGGCGGCCCGCTGGGCCGAGGGCCGCGAGAAGGAGTACGCCATCGCGATCTCCTCGAAGTGCCGCAGCGGATACAGCATCGTGGCCACCGCGCTGAAGGCGGCGACGAGTTCACCGACCGCCAGCCGGCCGTCCAGGACGAGCACCGAGCCGTACCAGACCACCGTGACCATCAGCGCGCCCGGCAGCAGCACCTGGACCGCGGCGATCAGCGCCCACATCCGGGCGCTGCGCACCGCGGCCCTGCGGACCTCCTGCGAGGCGTCGCGGTAGCGGTCGAGGAACAGCTCCTCGCCGCCGATGCCGCGCAGCACCCGCAGGCCGGCCACGGTGTCGGAGGCCAGCTCGGTGGCCTTGCCTGCCTTCTCCCGCTGGACGTCGGCGCGCCGTGTGGCCCGCGGCAGCAGCGGCAGCACGGACAACGCCAGCACCGGCACGCCCACGGCGACGACCACCCCGATGGAGGGCGCGTAGAACAGCAGCCCGACGCAGATGGCGACGACGGAGAACGCGGCGGCGAGGAAGCGGGAGACCGCCTCCACGAACCAGCCGATCTTCTCCACGTCCCCCGTGGACACCGCGACCACCTCCCCCGCCGCGACCCGGCGGGTCAGCGCGGAGCCCAGCTCCGCCGTCTTGCGGGCGAGCAGCTGCTGCACCCGCGCGGCGGCGGTGATCCAGTTGGTGACGGCCGTGCGGTGGAGCATGGCGTCGCCGGTCGCGATGGCGGCGCCCACCACCAGGAGCAGCCCGCCGACCAGCAGCAGCCGCCCGCCGTCGCGGTCGACGGCCGCCCCGACGCCCAGTCCCACCGCGTAGGGGAGCCCGGCGACGCCGCAGAAGTGCAGCAGCCCCCAGGCCAGGCTCCGGGCCTGACCGCCGAGTTGGCCCCGGCCCAGCCACCACAGGAAACGCGGACCGGAGCGGGCGTCGGGTACCCCGGGATCCGGATACGGAAGGTCGCTGATCTGCATGACGCCCCACAACGGCTCGGTGAGTGCAAACCACGCAAGGTTCGCCTTCCGGTCGCGGCCCCGGCAATCGATTTTCCGGGCGTGGGGCGCCGCCCCGCGCATTCCGCGCGAGCACGGGGGCGTGCGTCCCACGGGGCGTGAGCGGGGCGTGCGCAGGGGTTCAGGGCCGGGTGGCGCGCTCCAGTTCGAGCAGTACCGAGGCGTAGGGGTGACCGGTGGCGCGTTCCATGCCGACCTCGCACATCCGGTTCGCCGACAGGTACGCGTCGAAGGGCCGCGCCGTCACCTCCGCGGCCTCCCGCCGCGTCGCCGAGGCCGTCAGCTCCGGGTGCAGCATCCCCCGGTCGCCCGCGAAGGCGCAGCAGCCCGCGTCTTCCGGGACCACCACCTCGTCCGCGCAGGCCGCGGCGACCGCACGCAGCTGCTCCTCGTCCCCCAGGTGCCGCGTCGAGCAGGTGGGGTGGAGGACCGCCGAACCGACCCTGCGCCGGACCTCCAGGCGCGGCAGCAGCTCCTCGGCGGCCCAGACGACGGAGTCCACGATCCGCAGCTCCGCGTGCAGGGCACGGTTGTCCTCGCTGAGGTACGGGACCACCTCCCGGGCCAGCCCGAGGGCGCAGGAGGACGCGTCCACCACCAGCGGCAGCCGGCCCCCGGCGGTCCAGCCCCAGGCGGCCTCCGTGATCCGGTTCGCCATCAGCCGGTTGCCGGCCCCGTACCCCTTGGAG
>NZ_JZWV01000780.1 GCF_000966975.1 Streptomyces katrae
CCTTACCCCTTGGAGTGCCAGATCGTCGCGCAGCAGGTGCCGTACACGTCGCGCGGGATCCACACCGACAGACCGGCCCGCTCCGACAGGGCGGCCACCGCTTCGGGCAGCGACGGCCCGGGACGGCCCGCGGGGCCGCCGAAGATCCGGTTGACGCAGGCCGGGTAGTACACGGCGGCCGCGCCCACCCGCCGGGTCGGGGGCAGCCGGCGCGCGGCGGCTCCGGGGATACGCGGCAGCCACTGCGGCACCAGGTCGGGGCGTACGGCCTTGCGCGCGGCCCGGGTGAGGGCGGCCGGCACCCGGTCGCCCATCCGGCCGGCGGCGGCCACCGCCAGCCGGGCGGCGGCCTCCACGGTACGGAACCGCGCGGCGGCCAGGGCGGCGGCGCGCTCCTCGCCCGGGCCGTGCCGCCGGTGACGGAAGTCCCGCATCAGCGCGCCGGTGTCGATGCCGACGGGGCAGGCGAGCCCGCAGAGGGAATCGCCCGCGCAGGTGTCGACGGCGTCGTGTCCGTAGGCGTCGAGCAGCGCCTCCAGGACGGGGGAGCCGGGCGGCTGGCGCACCATCTCGCGGCGCAGCACGATCCGCTGGCGCGGAGTGGTCGTCAGGTCGGCGCTGGGGCAGGCCGGTTCGCAGAACCCGCACTCGATGCAGGGGTCGGCCTCCGCCTCCACCCGCGGGATCGTCTTCAGGCCGCGCAGGTGCCCCCGGGGATCGCGGTCGAGGAGGACCCGCGGGGCGAGGATGCCCTCCGGGTCGATCAGCCGCTTGGTGCGCCACATGAGGTCGGTGGCCCGGGGACCCCACTCCAGCTCGAGGAAGGGGGCCATGTTGCGGCCGGTGGAGTGCTCGGCCTTCAGCGAGCCGTCGAACCGCTCCACCGTGAGCCGGCAGAAGGCCTCCATGAAGGCCGCGTACCGGTCGACGTCCCCGGGCCTGGCGGCGTCGAAGGCCAGCAGGAAGTGCAGATTGCCGTGGGCCGCGTGCCCGGCGACGGCCGCGTCGAAGCCGTGCTCCGCCTGCAGGGCCAGGAGCGCCTCGCAGGCCTCGGCCAGCCGTGACGGCGGTACGGCGAAGTCCTCGGTGATCAGGGTGGTGCCGGGGGGCCGGGCTCCGCCGACGGCGGTGACGAAGGCCTTGCGGGCCTTCCAGTAGCCGCCGATG
>NZ_JZWV01000781.1 GCF_000966975.1 Streptomyces katrae
GGCGTTGGTGACGGAGGCGACCGGCGCGACCAGCTCCAGCCGCGGCAGCACGGCGGCGGCCCGGCGCTCGTACTCGGCGCGCCCGGCGGCGTCGGGGGCGCGGAACTCCACCAGCAGCGCCGCCGTGTCCCTGGGCAGCTCAGCCCAGTCGGCCGGCACCCCCGCGACGCTGACCGAGGCGCGCAGGGTGTTGCCGTCCATCAGCTCCACGGCCAGGGCGCCGGCCTCGTTGAACAGGGGGACGGCGGCGGCCGCGGCCGGGAGGGAGGGGAAGAAGAGGAGGGCGCTGGTGAGTTCGCGGTCCAGGGGGAGGGTGTCGAAGACGACCTCGGCGATGAATCCGAGGGTGCCCTCGGAGCCGACCGCGAGCCCGCGGAGGATCTCGACGGGGGTGGTGCCGTCGAGGTAGGCGTCGAGCCGGTAGCCGGTGGTGTTCTTGATCTCGTACTTGGCCCGGATCCGCGCGACGAGGGCCGGGTCGGCCTCGATCTCCCGTTTGAGCTCCAGCAGCCCCCGGCACAGAGCCGGCTCGGCCCGGGCCAGCTCCTCGTCGGCGAGCGGGTCGGCGGTGTCCACGACGGTGCCGGTCGGCAGCACGAAGGTGAGGGAGGACAGCGTGCGGTACGCGTTCCTCGTGGTGCCGGCCGTCATCCCGGAGGAGTTGTTGGCGACGACCCCGCCCAGGGTGCAGGCGACGGCGCTGGCCGGGTCGGGGCCCAGGACCCGGCCGTGGCGGGCGAGGGCGGCGTTGGCCCGGAAGACCGTGGTGCCCGGCCGGATCCGGACGCGGCGGCCGCCGTCGAGGACCTCGACGCCCCGCCAGTGGCGCCGTACGTCGACCAGGATGTCCTCGCCCTGCGCCTGGCCGTTGAGCGAGGTCCCGGCGGCGCGGAAGACCACCTCGCGCTGCCGGCCGTGGGCGTAGGAGAGGACCGCGGAGATGTCGTCGATGTCCTCGGCGACCACCACGGCCTGCGGGACGAACCGGTACGGGGAGGCGTCGGTGGCGTAGCGGACCAGGTCGGAGACCTGCCACAGCACCTTCTCGGCGCCGAGCAGGCCGGTCAGCTCCTCGCGCAGGGTGCGCGGGGTGCCGGAGGCCGCCCGGTCGGGGACGCGGTCGGGGGCTGGGGTACCGGGGCGGGCCGGGCGCAGGGCGCCCGGGTCCGGTTCGAGCAGCGGCATGTGCGACCCCTTGTCCGTGTGGGCGTCCGGCCCGCCGCCCGCGGCCCCGCGGCCGCCCTCAGCGGGACCGTTTCAGCAGCGGCGCTCCGCCGGGACGTCCGTGAGCGCGTTGAGGAGACCGCCGAGCACCTCGCGCTGTTCGGCGGTCAACGGAGCCAGGATCTCCTCTGCCGCGTCGGTCCGCGCGCTGCGCAGACGGCGCAGCGTGGCGCGACCGGTGTCGGTGAGCTCGATCCGGATCACGCGCCGGTTCGCGGGGTCGGGTGCGCGGCGTACGCACCCGGCCGCCTCGAGCCCGTCTACGAGGGTGGTCACGGCACGCGGGACGACCTCCAGGCGCGTGGCCAGGTCGGCCATCCGGGGCGGTGCGCCGTCCGCGTAGTGCGCCACGATCCGCAGCAGCCCAGCAGCCGGCCCTGGGCCGGGGTGATCCCGAGCGGCTCCATGTGCCGTTTCTGGATCCGGTGGAGCCGGCGCGTGAGGCGCAGCAGCTGCTCGGCGAGGACGCCGTCGGTCGAATCGCGGGTGTCGGTCTCGGAACCGGTGCTCATACCGGGAACATTAGCAGGACCGGATTCATTGTGAGTATAGGTAACAATGAGCTAGCCTCAGTGGAGTCCCCGGCGAAAGGAGGCCCATGCACAGCGACGAGCCGAAGTGGACCCCGTCGAACGAATCCCTCGACCCCAGCCGCCCCGCCCCCGCCGACCGGCCGCGCGAGCTGCGCCGCATCCTCGGCCTGTTCCGGCCCTACCGAGGCCGCCTCGCCGTCGTCGGTGCCCTGGTCGGCGCTTCCTCGCTGGTCGGCGTCGCCTCGCCGTTCCTGCTCAAGGAGATCCTGGACGTCGCGATCCCCCAGGGCCGTACCGGGCTGCTCAGCCTGCTGGCGCTCGGCATGATCCTGACCGCGGTCGTGACCAGCGTGTTCGGCGTGCTCCAGACCCTCATCTCCACCACGGTCGGCCAGCGGGTCATGCACGACCTGCGCACCGCCGTCTACGCCCAGCTCCAGCGGATGCCGCTGGCCTTCTTCACCCGCACCCGCACCGGCGAGGTGCAGTCCCGCATAGCCAACGACATCGGCGGCATGCAGGCCACGGTCACCTCGACCGCGACCTCGCTCGTGTCGAACCTGACCGCCGTCGTCGCCTCCGTCGTCGCGATGCTCGCGCTCGACTGGCGGCTCACCCTGGTCTCCCTGCTCCTGCTGCCCGTCTTCGTGTGGATCAGCCGCCGCGTGGGCCGCGAGCGCAAGAAGATCACCACGAAGCGGCAGAAGCAGATGGCCGCCATGGCCGCCACGGTCACCGAGTCCCTGTCGGTCAGCGGCATCCTGCTCGGCCGCACCATGGGCCGCTCGGAGTCCCTCACCGCCGCCTTCGCCGAGGAGTCGGAGAAGCTGGTCGGCCTCGAAGTGCGCTCCAGCATGGCCGGGCGCTGGCGGATGTCCACCATCGGCATCGTGATGGCGGCCATGCCCGCGCTCATCTACTGGGCCGCGGGCATCGCCCTCCAGACCGGCGCCCCCTCGCTGTCCGTCGGTACCCTCGTCGCCTTCGTCACCCTCCAGCAGGGCCTGTTCCGGCCCGCCGTGAGCCTGCTGTCGACCGGGGTGCAGATCCAGACCTCGCTGGCCCTCTTCGCCCGGATCTTCGAGTACCTCGACCTGCCGGTGGACATCACCGAGCGTCAGGACCCGGTCCGGCTGGGCCGCGCGAAGGGCGAGATCCGCCTGGAGGACGTGCACTTCGCATATGAGGCCAAGAACGGCCCCACC
>NZ_JZWV01000782.1 GCF_000966975.1 Streptomyces katrae
AGAGCACCCTCAGCTACCTGGTGCCCCGGCTGTACGACGTCACCGGCGGACGGGTCGCCCTCGACGGGGTGGACGTACGCGACCTGGACTTCGACTCGCTCGCCCGCTCCATAGGCGTGGTCTCCCAGGAGACCTACCTCTTCCACGCCTCGGTGGCCGACAATCTGCGCTTCGCCAAACCGGACGCCACCGACGAGGAGATCACGGAGGCGGCCCGCGCGGCACAGATCCACGACCACATCGCATCCCTGCCCGACGGATACGACACCCTGGTCGGTGAGCGCGGCTACCGCTTCTCCGGAGGGGAGAAGCAGCGCCTGGCCATCGCGCGCACCATCCTGCGCGACCCGCCGGTACTCATCCTGGACGAGGCCACCAGCGCCCTCGACACCCGCACGGAGCACGCCGTGCAGCGGGCCATCGACAACCTCTCCCGGGGCCGTACCACCATCACCATCGCGCACCGCCTCTCCACCATCCGGGACGCCGACCAGATCGTGGTCCTGGACGCCGGCCGCATAGCCGAGCGCGGTACGCACGAGGAACTCCTGGGAGCCGGCGGCCGTTACGCGGCGCTCGTCCGGCGGGACCGGGACGCCGCCGCCCATACGCCCCAGCGGGGGCGGGCGGCCGACCGGGGCCAGGGCCGGGGTACGGACGCGGAGACGGACACGGATGCGGACACGGACACCGCACCGACTCCGGTGAACGTGTGATCGTATGACTGGAGCGCGGGGGAATGCCGGGAATCATGAGGAATGAGCGCTAGCGTGCCGGTATGCCTCATGCGTACCAGCCGCCGCAGCGCCGCTCCCGGCTCACCCGCCGAGGCCGCCTGCTGCTCCTGTTCACCGCCCTGCTCGGGCTCGGGCTCGGGGCGACGGTCCTCCTCCCCCTGCTGTCCCCGGGGGAAGCACCCGAGAAGCCGCGCCAACTGCTGATCCCGGAGGGCTGGCGAGCCGCGCAGGTCTACGCCGCCATCGACAAGGAG
>NZ_JZWV01000783.1 GCF_000966975.1 Streptomyces katrae
GAGCTCCACCTTCCCGCCGGGACCACCGCATCGGCCGTCGCCACGGCCGAACTGCCCCTGCCCGCCGAGGCGAAGGGCAACCCGGAGGGCTACCTGTTCCCGGCCACGTACCCGGTGACCTCGAAGACCACCCCGGCCGCCCTGCTCGGCACCATGGTGCGGACCGCGAACCAGAAGCTCGCCACCAAGGCGGTCGCCGACGGCGGCCGGGCCTACGGCATGACCCCGTACCAGACGGCCACCCTCGCCAGCATCATCGAGGCGGAAGCCGACAATCCGGCGGACATGGGCAAGGTCGCCCGGGTGGTCCACAACCGGCTCGCGAAGTCGATGCCGCTCCAGATGGACTCCACCCTCAACTACGCCCTGAACCGCAACACCGTGGACACCAAGCTCAAGGACACCCGGATCGACCACCCCTTCAACACCTACGAGCACCGGGGCCTGCCTCCCGCGCCCATCGACAGCCCCGGCCTCCAGGCCATGGCGGCGGCGGTCGCGCCGACCCCCGGTGACTGGCTGTTCTTCGTCACCGTGAAGCCCGGCGACACCCGTTTCTCGGCGGGCTACGAGGAACACCGGAAGCACGTGGCGGAGTTCAACCGGCTCCGCGCGGCAGCCCCGGCCGCCCCCGCCGTCCCCGTGAAATGAGAGGCGGCCCCTCCGCCGCCTCCCTACGATCGGCGGCCGGTGCGGAGTGCGCACGGAGAACGGGGGCCGGCTGTGCGATGGCCGTGGGGCGCGCGGAAGCGCGAGGAGCCGGAGGCCCGGGCGGCGGGCGCGGCGGACGAGGAGGACCCGGGGGACTGGGATCAGTGGCTGGCCCGCTCGCCCGAGGGTGCCGAGCTGGTCGGATGGTGGCGGGACGAGCGGAGGCTCACCGCCCGTTTCGGCCCCGACCACTACCGCGAACGCCTGGCCGCACTGCTGTCGCGGGCCGCACCGCGTGATGTCGCCGCCATGGGCCTGGGCTGCTCCCGGCGCGTGGACCGGCCCTGCCGCGCCCCCGGCATCTGCGGCCGCGACCCGGAACCCGCCGACGGACTCCGCCTGCGCTCCGGCCCCGCCCCAGGCGCCTGCAGCCGCTTCATCGACTGCTGGACCCCGCACGAGATCCGCGTCCACTTCACCTCCGACGACCGTCACCGTGCTGTCCTCCTGCTGCGCGGCGGCCCGGACGCGGCCCGGCTGTGGGTGGACGGCGCGCCCGTCGGCGAGGGGGAGTGGCTCGACGACGGCGGCCACTGGGAGCAGGACCGCTTCTACGTGATCCGCGTCGGCGGCCCCGCGGACCACCCAGCGCAGGGACTCGGCGACATCGGGGACTGGCTGTACCGGATCGTCTCGCTCCTCGTCTACGACGCCGAGCGCGCCCTTGCGCACCTCCTCGTCCCCGGTCCCGACGAGCGCTGGACGGATCCGGTCCTGCGGATACACGAAGGCACCGCCCACGTGTACGCGACCCCGGCCGCCGAGCAGGCCGGTGCCGTCGACCGGTGCTTCCCCGTGGACGGCCCGGAGGAGCAGCACCAGGTCTGACGGCACCGGCCTCGGCGCCGGCCCCCGGGGCAGGACACTCCACGTCCGACTCCGCCGGACCGGGCGGGTCACGCCGATCCGGCACCGCCGGCCGCCGGGCCGGGCTCCCGGCATCTCACACCAGGGCCGGCACCGCCGGACCCCGGGCCAGCAGGCGGCGGATCTCCCGGACGGCGGCCCCGCCCGCCCGGTTGGCGCCGATGGTCGACGCCGAGGGCCCGTAGCCGACCAGGTGGACGCGCTCGTCGCGCACCGCCCGCGTCCCGTCGAGCCGGATCCCGCCGCCCGGCTCGCGCAGCCGCAGCGGGGCCAGGTGGTCGACGGCGGGACGGAAACCGGTGGCCCACAGGATCACGTCCGCCTCCACCCGCCGCCCGTCCGCCCAGACGGCCCCGGACGCGGTGATCCGGTCGAAGACCGGCAGCCGGTCCAGCACCCCGGACTCCAGCCCCGCCCGTACGGCCTCGTTCAGCGGCAGGCCCGTCACGCTGACCACGCTCTGCGGCGGCAGCCCCCGGCGCACCCGCTCCTCCACCAGTGCCACCGCCGCCCGGCCCTCGGCCTCTCCGAAGCCGCCGTCGCGGAACACGGGGGGCCTGCGGGTGGTCCAGGTGGTCCGCGCCGCGACCTCGGAGACCTCCAGCAGGTGCTGCACCGCCGAGGTGCCCCCGCCGACCACGATCACCCGGGCCCCTGCGAACTCCTGAGGTCCGGGGTACGTCGCGGTGTGCAGCTGGCGGCCCCGGAACAGCTCCTGGCCCGGGTAGCGGGGCCAGAACGGCCGGTCCCAGGTCCCGGTGGCGTTGACCAGCGCCCGCGCCGACCAGGTCCCGGACGCGGATTCCACCAGCAGCCGCCCGCCCTCGTCCCCGCGTACCGCCGTCACGTCCACCGGCCGCCGCACCCGCAGCCCGAACCGCTCCTCGTAGGCCGCGAAGTACTCCCCGATCACCTCGGAGGAGGGCCGCAGCGGATCCGCCCCGGAGAGTTCCATCCCGGGCAGCGCGTGCATCCCGTGCACCTTGCCGTAGGTGAGCGACGGCCACCGGAACTGCCAGGCCCCGCCCGGCCGGGGGGAGTGGTCGAGCACCACGTGCCCGATGCCGGCCCGGGCCAGATGGTGGGCGCTGGACAGCCCGGCCTGCCCGGCACCCACGACCACCACGTCCACGTCCACCGCCCGCACCATTTCGTTCACGGTTCTACCAACTCGCGGGGCGGGCGGGATCTTCCCCCGCCGGGGGCTCAGGCCGCGACCGGCGACAGGGAGTGGAGTTCCTCCAGGCGCAGGCGGGTCTCCTCGTCCAGCGGGACGAAAGTCGTCAAGCGGGGACCGGCCGCCGGGCCCAGCCAGAGGCTGGTGTGTTCGAGGCGGAGCAGGCCCACGTGGGCGTTGCGGATGTACTTCTTGTTGCTGCCCAGACCGACCACCTCGTGACGCGCCCAGATCTCCCGGAACTCCGGCGAGGCCGCGTCCAGACGGGCCAGCAGGGCCTTCCAGGCCGGTTCGGCGAGGTGGCCGGCCATCGAGGCGCGGAACTTGGCGGCCAGCAGCCGGTTCACGTCCGGCATATCGGCCAGGGAGGCCCGCCAGTCGGCGTTGGTGAAGGCCAGCCACAGGCAGTTGCGGTCCTCGCGCGGCAGCCGGTCCAGGTCGCACAGGAGCCGCCCGTACGTGGAGTTGTAGGCGAGGATGTCGTAGCGGCTGTTCTGCACGCAGGCCGGGATCGGGTCCAACTGGTCCAGCATGGCCCGCAGCGCCGGGGTCACGCTCGCACAGCGGGTGTTCGGCGCCGGGTCGGTGCTGCCCGCCAGGGCGAACAGGTGGGCGCGCTCGGTGGAGTCCAGCAGCAGGGCGCGCGCCAGGGCGTCCAGCACCTGCGGGGACACCTGGATCTCGCGGGCGTGCTCCAGCCAGGTGTACCAGGTGACGCCGACGGCGGAGAGCTGGGCGACCTCTTCCCGGCGCAGCCCGGGCGTGCGCCGGCGCCGGCCCCGGGCCAGTCCGACCTGCTCGGGGGTGATCCGCTCGCGGCGGCTGCGCAGGAAGTCGGCCAGCTCGTGCCGGCGCAGGTCGCTCTCGGGGGCAGTGGTCGTCATGGGTCCAGCGTGCCGTATGGCGCAGCCGGTTTCCAGGTACTGCCGGTACCAGGATAAAGACACTCTGGTACCAGGCTGAGCGGTGGAGGATCGTCTCTTCCGTGACCGAAACGACCGTACGAACGCCGCACCGTCCGTAC
>NZ_JZWV01000784.1 GCF_000966975.1 Streptomyces katrae
CCCCCGCCCTCGGCCCCGCCCCGGCCCGCGAGTCCGGGGGGATCTCGCCGCTCGGGCTCTTCACCGTGCTGCTGGGCGCGGCCCTCCCGCTCATCGACTTCTTCATCGTCAACGTGGCGCTGCCCGCCATCGACGCCGACCTCGCCGCCGGCCCGGCCATGCTGGAGCTGGTCGTCGGCGGCTACGGCGTCGCCTACTCGGTGCTGCTGGTGCTGGGCGGCCGCCTCGGCGACATGGCCGGCCGCCGCCGGCTGTTCCTCATCGGCATGGCCGCCTTCGGCGTCACCTCCCTCGCCTGCGGCCTGGCGCCCACCGCCTGGACGCTGGTCGGCGCGCGGGTGGCCCAGGGCGCCGCAGCCGCGCTGATGCTGCCGCAGGTGCTCGCCACCATCCAGGCCACCACGCAGGGCCCGCGCCGGGCCCGGGCGATGAGCCTGTACGGGGCCACCGCCGGACTGTCGATGGTCGCCGGGCAGATCCTCGGCGGGGTCCTGGTCGCCGCCGACGTGGCCGGCTCCGGATGGCGCTCGGTGTTCCTGGTCAACGTGCCCGTGGTGCTCGTCGGGCTGGTGCTGGCCGTCCGGGCCGTCCCGGAGACCCGCTCCGACCGCCCGGCGTCGGTGGACGTGCCCGGAACGCTGCTGCTGGGCCTGACGCTCGTGACCGTACTGCTCCCGCTCACGGAGGGCCGCGCCGCCGGATGGCCGCTGTGGACCTGGGTGTCGCTGGGCGTCTCCCCGCTCGCCGCCGTCTCCTTCTACCTGACGGAGCGCCGCGCCGACCGGCTCGGGCGGACCCCGCTGGTGCCGCCGAGCCTGCTGAACCTGGTGTCGCTGCGGCGGGGGCTGGTGATGCTGCTGCCGTTCTCGATCGGCTTCAGCGGGTTCATGTTCGCCTTCGCCGTCGCGCTCCAGCAGGGCCTGCGCCTGGGCCCGGTGGCGGCCGGGCTCGCCCTGGTGCCGCTGGCCCTGGGCTTCTTCGCCGCCTCGCTCTCCGGCCCCCGGCTGGTCGGGCGCTTCGGCAGCCGCGTCGTCACCGCCGGCGGGCTCGTCCAGGCCGTGGGCATCGGCCTGCTGCTGCTGACCGTGTGGCGCGGCTGGCCGGACCTGGGGATCGCGGCCCTCGCCCCGGGGATGGCCGTGGCCGGCGTGGGGCAGGGCCTCCAGCTGCCGGTGCTGATGCGGCTGATGCTCTCCGACGTGCCGGCGGACCGGGCCGGGGTGGGCAGCGGGGTCATGGTCACCACGCAGCAGTCCTCGCTCGCCCTGGGCGTGGCGACCGTCGGCAGCCTCTTCCTCGCGCTGGACGCCTCGGTCGGCATGCGGGACGCCCTCGCCGTGACCCTGGCGGTCCAGCTCGGGCTGATCGTCCTGACGGTCCTCCTCAGCCGCCGCCTCCCGCGCGCCATGGGCTGACCACCGCTCCCGGTCGCCGAGGTCACCCGCCCCCGGCCCACCCGCCCCCCAGCGAGCCCAGCCACTCCTCGGCCGCCGCCGCGCTGAACTCCGCCTGGCCGCCCGCGAAGAGCAGCCCCGCACCCGCGAAGGCCGGGTCGCCGGCACTCCGCGCCACATAGGGGACCGCCAGGCAGTGCATCCCGGCGGCACGGGCCGCGAGGGCCCCCGGGGCGGCGTCCTCGACCACCGCGCAGGAGGCCGGGGCGGCGCCCAGCCGGCGGGCCGCCTCCAGGAACACGTCCGGGGCGGGCTTGCCCCGTTCGACCTCCTCGGCGGAGACCGCCGTGGTCAGCAGGGCGGACAGGCCCGTGCCCTCCAGAACGGCCTCGATCGCCTCCCGGGAGGAGCCGGAGGCCACCGCCATCGGGACGCCCCGCGCGTGCAGCCGTTCGACCAGCCCCCGCATCTCGGGGAAGGCCTCCGTGCGGGTACGGGCCAGCTCCAGATAGGCCGCGTTCTGCTCCGCCAGCAACTGCTCCACCGGGGCCCGGAGTCCGTACCGCTCCTTGAGGAGCTCCAGCGTCTCCAGGGTCCCGATGCCGATGAAGCGTGCGTGCTGCTCCCACGTGAAGTCGGGGACTCCGTGGCGCTCCAGGGTGCGGCGCCCGGACTCGTAGTAGTTCGGCTCGCTGTCCACGAGGGTGCCGTCCAGATCGAATATGACGGAGATCATCCGTTGTGCCCGTCCTGCCGGTCGTATGGCTTCGCGTCCCATCCTGTCAGGGTTTGCGCGCCGCCCGTCCCACGGCTTCGACCAGCGGCAGCAGCCGGTGGGCGACCCGCTCCCGCAGCGCCACCTCCGTCCGGGTGCGGACCACCCCCGGAAGCCGGATCAGCCGCTGGATCACGTCCTCCAGATGGGCGTTGTCCCGGGCGGCCACCCGCGTCAGCAGGTCCCCGCCGCCGGTGATCGAGAAGGCCTCGATGATCTCCGGTACGGCGGCCAGGGCGTCGCCCACGTCGTCCAGGTGCCCCTGGGTCACCTCGATGTGCACGAAGGCCAGCACCGGGTGCCCGAGCGCGGCGGGGGAGAGCACGGGGCCGCTGCCGGTGATCACCCCGGTCCGCTCCAACCGGTCCAGCCGGGCCTGGAGGGTTCCGCGCGCCACGCCGAGGATCCGGGCGTACTCGCGGACACTGGTGCGCGGCTGCTCGATCAGCAGACGCAGGATCCGGGTGTCGAGCTCGTCCACCGCCATGCCAGGACTGTACCAATGGTCCGTAAAGCCCGGATCGGCCGGAATTCCGACGGGGGAGACCAGCACCTTGAACACCGCCGTCGTCCTGTACACCAGTGACCTGCGCCTGCACGACCACCCGCCGCTGCGCGCCGCCCTGGCCTCCTGCGACCGGGTGGTCCCGCTCTTCGTCCGCGACCGGGCCGTCGAACGCGCGGGCTTCGCCGTCCCCAACCGGCTGGCCTTCCTCGCCGACTGCCTCGCCGACCTCGACGCCGGCCTGCGGACCCGCGGCGGCCGCCTCGTCCTGCGTTCGGGGGAGGTGGTGGAGGAGGTCTGCGCCCTCGTCCGGGAGGCCGGCGCCGGCGAGGTGCACCTCGCCGCCGGGGTCAGCGGCTACGCCCAGGCCCGCGAACGGCGCCTGCGCGAGGCCCTCCGGGCCCAGGGGTGCGCCCTGTACACCCACGAGGCGGTGATCACGGCGGTGGCCCCCGGCGCCGTCCTCCCCAGCGGCAGGGGATCCGACCACTTCGCCGTCTTCACCCCCTACCTGCGCCGCTGGAGCGAACTGCCGCCCCGCCGGGCGGCCGCCGCGCCCCGCACCGTACGCGTCCCCGAGGACATCGGATCCGAGGAACCGCCCCGCCGCTCCGCGGTCACCGGGACCTCCCCGGGCCTGGCGCGCGGCGGCGAGTGCGAGGCCCGCCGGCTGCTGACCCGCTGGCTGAGCTCGGGCCTCGCCCGGTACGAGGACACCCACGACGACCTCGCGGCCGACGCCACCTCCCGGCTCTCCCCGCACCTGCACTTCGGCACCCTCTCGCCCGTCGAGGCAGCCCAGCGCGCCCGCGCGGCCGGCGGTCCCGGCGCCGAGGCCTTCGTCCGGCAGCTGTGCTGGCGCGACTTCCACCACCAGGTCCTCGCCGCCCGCCCCGAGGCCGCCACCCGGGACTACCGCGCCCGCGACGACCGCTGGCGCACCGGCCGCGACGCCGAGGAGGAGGTCCAGGCCTGGAAGGACGGCCGCACCGGCTACCCGGTGGTCGACGCGGCCATGCGCCAGCTGCGCCACGAGGGCTGGATGCACAACCGCGGCCGGCTGCTGGCGGCCGGCTTCCTCGCCAAGACCCTCTACGCGGACTGGCGCACCGGAGCCCGGCACTTCCTCGACCTCCTCGTGGACGGAGACGTGGCCAACAACCAGCTCAACTGGCAGTGGGTGGCCGGCACCGGCACCGACACCCGCCCCAACCGGGTCCTCAACCCCGTCCGCCAGGGCCTGCGCCACGACCCCGACGGCCGCTACGTCCACCGCTGGGTCCCCGAACTCGCCGCCCTGCCCGCGCCCCGCGTCCACGAACCCTGGAAGCTGCCCGCAGAGGAGCGGGCCCGCTACGACTACCCCGAGCCGCTGGTCGACCTCACCGAGGCCCAGGCCCGCTTCCGCGAGGGACGGAGGGGCGCCTCCTGACGCGGCCGCACCCGCCGCCCCGTCAGACGCAGTGCAGGGCCGGCTGCCTCAGGTACACCAGGGCCACCGCCAGTACCACCAAGGCGGCCGGCAGCAGCAGCCAGTTCACCGGGCAGCCGGCCCGCACCAGCAGCCCCCCGGTCAGCCCGCCCGTGAACATCGCGGCCACCGCCCACGCCCGCCGGCCCCACGCCCCCGTCCCGTAACCGAAGGCGGTGTCGTGCCCCAGCGCCGATCCGCCGAGGAGGGCGGTCATGGACCGGGTGACCAGGGTCGTCGGCACCCCGGGCAGGTTGACCCGCATGCTCGTCACATTGCGGAAGCCCATCGCCACCGCCAGGGCGGACGCGGTCAGCAGGTGCCGGACGGCCGGGGACCCGTAGCGGGGCGCCAGGCCCCAGCCGATCGCCGCGGCGACGGTGATCAGCGCCGCCTCGACGGACAGCCCGAGCACGAACCAGTGCCGCCCCCGGGCCTCGGCCGCCCCCTCCAGCCGCGCCGCGCAGACGGCCCCGACGGCGAACGACAGCAGGGACACCCCGGCCGCCAGCGCGGGCAGGTGCCCCTGATGAGCCAGCCCGAAGGACAGGAACAGCACGTTGCCGGTCTGCATGGCGGTGAACACCGGCCCCAGCGCCAGCAGGCTGACCGCCTCGATCAGCCCGGTCACCCAGGTCAGCACCAGCAGCAGGACGGTCAGCCGCCTGCACACACTCACGTCCATCACCTCCGACAGTGACACGCCCGCCCGGCTCCACCGGCCCGACATGCCGGGCGCGAGCGGCGCCCCGTAGGGTCCGGGACATGAGTGATCTTCTGCTGGTGAGGCACGGGGAGACGGCGTGGAGCGCCAACGGGCGCCACACCGGGCTCACCGACGTCCCGCTGACCGCGCGCGGGGCCGACGAGGCCCTCTCGCTGGCCCCCTACTTCCGCGACCGGCACCCCGCCCTGGTCCTGACCAGCCCCCTGAGCCGGGCCGTGGCCACGGCCGAACTGGCCGGACTGACCGACGGCGTCCCCGACCCCGACCTCCACGAGTGGGACTACGGCGGCTACGAGGGCATCACCACCGCCGAGATCCAGCGGACCCACCCCGACTGGTCGCTGTGGACCGACGGAGTCCCGCCCGGCGACGCCCGCCACCCCGGTGAGAGCGCCGCCCAGGTCGGCGCCCGCGCCGACCGGGTCCTGGCCCGGGCCGCGGAGGTGCTGCGCGCCGGCAAGGGCGACGTGGTCCTCGTCGCCCACGGCCACTTCCTGCGCGTCCTGACCGCCCGCTACCTCGGCCTGCCCCCGGAGGCCGGCCGGCTCTTCCTGCTGCGCACCGGCACCGTCAGCGAACTCTCCACGGAACACGGCCTCCCGGTGATCGCGGGCTGGAACACCCGCCCCTGACCCGGTCCGCGCGGCGCGGGCCGCCGCCACCCGGACGACCCGCGCCGCTCGCGCACCCCCGCCCCGCGCGTGACGATGCGTACATGGACCAGGGCGACCGCGGCCGGCCGGAGGACACCGTCCCCGGTGCCGCCTCCGACGAGGACACCCTCCAGGCCAACGCGATCGGCTTCCTCGACGCCCTCGTCATCGGCCTGAACTCGACCTCGCCCGCCTACTCCCTGGCCGCCGTCATCGGCCCGATCGTCGCCATCGCCGGGATCTACGCCCCGGGCGTGATGCTCGCCTCGTTCGTGCCGATGCTGCTCATCGCCGCCGCCTTCTACTACCTCAACAAGGTCGACCAGGACTGCGGCACCACCTTCTCCTGGGTGACCCGTGCCATGGGCCCCTGGGCGGGCTGGCTCGGCGGCTGGGCCATCACCATGACCGGCGTCCTCGTCATCGGCTCCCTCGCCGACGTCGCCGTCCACTTCGGGCTGCTGGCCTTCGGCCTCGACGGCCTGGCCGCCAACACCGTCGTCCGCCAGACCCTCGCCGTCGTGCTGATCCTCGCGATGACCGCGATCTGCGTCATCGGCACCGAACTGTCGGCGCACTTCCAGGACGTCCTCATCCTCGCCCAGGTCCTCTTCCTCCTGGTCTTCGCCGTCGTCGCCATCTACCGGGTCTACGCCGGCACCAGCACCCTCGACGCCCTCCACCCCTCCGTCAGCTGGCTCAACCCCTTCGGCGCCGGCGGCAGCGCGCTCACCGGCGGCCTGCTGCTCGGCGTGTTCATCTACTGGGGCTGGGAGTCCGCCGTCAACCTCACCGAAGAGGTCGAGGACTCCGCCACGGCGCCCGGCAAGGCCGGCATCTGGTCCACCCTGATCCTGCTCGTCACCTACCTGTCCGTCGGCTTCGCCATCGTCGCCTACGCCGGGACGAAGTTCCTGGCCGAGAACGCCGACGAGGAGGAGGAGATCTTCGCCGTCCTCGCCCACGAGGTGATGGGCGGCTGGGACTGGATGGTCCTCCTCGCCGTCTGCACCTCCGCCCTCGCCTCCACCCAGACGACGATCATCCCGGCCTCCCGCACCGCCCTGTCCATGGCCCGCCGCCACGCCCTGCCCCCGCACCTCGCGCACATCCACCACCGCTTCCACACCCCCGACGTCAGCACCTGGTGGGTGGCCGCCATCGCCATCGCCTGGTACCTCGCCGTCAACCAGATCAGCGAGAACGCCCTGCTCGACTCCCTCACCGCGCTCTCGCTGCTCATCGCCTTCTACTACGCGCTCACCGGCGTGGCCTGCGCCGTCTACTACCGCCGCCACCTGCTGGAGAACGCGCACAACTTCCTCCTCATCGGCGTCGGCCCGCTCGTCGGCGCCGGACTCCTGGCCTGGCTGCTCGTGGAGTCTGTCGAGGACATGTCCAACCCGCGGAACTCGGCCGGCGGGGTCTCCTGGTTCGGCCTCGGCCCGCCCCTGGTCATCGGCATCGGCATCGCGGCCGCCGGCGTCCTCCTCATGTGCTTCTGGCGGATCCGCGACGGCAGGTTCTGGCAGGAGCGCCGGGGCGTGGTCGACCCGGCCCTGGTCCACGGCAGGAAGAGCTGAGGAGGCCCGGATGTCCGTAGTCCTCGGGTACGACGAGTCCCCCGGCGCCGAGCGCGCCCTGCGCGTCGCCCTGGAGGTGGCCACCGCCTTCGGAGAGCCCCTGGTCCTCGTCTACGGGGCCGCCGCCCCCGGCTCCGCCGGTGAGGAGTACCGCGCCCACCGGGAGGCCGTCCTCCAGGCGGGCCGCAGCGCGCTCGCCCGGGCCGTCGAGGCCGCCGACGAGGCCGGGGTCCCCTCGACCGTCGAGGTCATGGACGACAAACCGGCCCAGGCCCTGCTCACCGCGGCCCAACACCACCACGCCCGGGTCATCATCGTCGGCACCTGGGGCGACAGCCCGATCCGCGGCGCCCTCCTCGGCTCGACCCCGCACAAGCTCCTGCACCTCTCCCCGGTCCCGGTGCTGTGCGTCCCCACCGAGCCCGAGCCCTAGCCTTCAGGCGAAGACCCCCTCGAGGTACTCGGCCAGCCCCTCGGCGGCCGGCGGGCACAGCCGCGCCCCCAGGTAGCCGTCCGGGCGCACCACGAAGGCCGTCGGCGCCCGCACCCCGTAGCGCAGGGCGAACTCCCCGCGCGCGTCGCGGTACACCGGCATCGGCGTGGCCCCGGCGTACGCGGTCCCGCCCTCGGTGAGGACCGCGTACGCCGTGAGCCGCCCCGCCGGCAACCCGCCCGTCAGTGCGGCGAGTCGGGGGACGTACGAGTCCCACGCGCCGTCGGTGTACACCAGCAGCACGTGCTCGCGGCCCCTCAGCAGGTCGTGGAGCCGCAGCGGATAGGCGGGTACCTCCCCGGCCAGGCCGCCGCAGTCGGGGGCCCGCTCCCCGGGCCCCGGCCCGGAGCCGTCGGCCTCCCCCGGGGAGGGCCGTACGACCACCGGGCTGTCGGGGTAGCCCACCAGCAGCTGGGCCTCGCGCAGCACCGCCGCGGTCCCCTGGTCCGCCGCCCCGGCGGTCCGGCGGGCGTGGCGCACGGTCCGGCCGCCAGCAGCCCCGGAGCGGCGGAGCCGCCGACGGCGAGCGCGAGCTTCCAGGCCAGGTTCCAGGCGTCCTGGATGCCGGTGTTCATCCCCTGCGCCCCGGTCGGGGGATGGATGTGCGCCGCGTCCCCGGCGACGAAGACCCGGCCCTCGGAGTACCGGTCCACGAGCCGGTGGCTGATCCGGAACACCGAGGACCAGCGCATCGCCGAGGCGGTCACCGGCCGCGGCGCCATCCGGTCCAGCACCCTCTGGATGTCCGCGAGGGCCGGGGCCCGGGAGCCCTCCAGCCCGTGCGCCACCCCGTCCCCGGCCGCCGGCGCGGCGGACACGGAGAGCTCCGGCGGCACCAGCATGGACATCCGGTACCGGCCCGGCCCGGGCAGCGGGATGCAGACCAGGATGTCGTCGGTCCTCCCCTCGGCGTCGTGGTGCACGGCCCGGAGCGTGTACCCGTAGGGCAGGTCCCAGTCGGTCTCCACGTCGGCCAGCATGTACTCCTCGGGGAAGGCCCCGCCCTCGAAGGTCAGCCCCAGCCCCTTGCGGACGGTGCTGTGCGCCCCGTCGCACCCCACCAGGTAGCGGGTCCGCAGCTCCTCCTCGCCGGCCCGTCCCGTCAACAGGACGCCGACCCCGTCGTCGTCCTGCGCGAACGACACCAGCTCGGTGTCCCGCTCGATCGAGGTGCCGAACCGCGCCAGGAAGGCCTCCAGGATCCGCTCCGTCTCGTACTGCGGCAGCGCGGCGAACCCGTACGGCACCTCGGGCGGCAGCGCCAGCCGCAGCGGCTCCCGCTCCTCGCCGTCGACGTAGACGAGCTGCCCGCGCAGCGGGACCGCCGCGTCCAGGGCGTCCGCGACCAGCCCCATCCGGTCCCACAGCTCCAGCGTGCGCGGCTGGATCCCCACCGCCTTGGCGTACGGCAGCCGGGCCGGCAGCCGGTCCACGATCCGGCAGGACACCCCGCGCCTGCGCAGCTCCACCGCCGCCGTCAGACCCACCGGGCCGGCGCCCACGACGAGCACGTCCACCGCTCCGCCGTTCATGCGTCCATCGTGTCCACCGGCCCCGACACCCCGCCACCGGGCCGTTCCCCACCCCTTCGCGCACCGCCGATCCGTTGGCCCGCCCATGGCCGGAAATGTACGGCCGCAGCGGTGCCAATGGCCCAGCCCGAGGAGCCCGCCTTGAGCCAATGCCCCTGCGGATGCTTATCTGTGTCGTATCCATGTACTTTCGGCGCCGCGCAGCGCCGGCCGGCAACGACGCCGGACCGGAGCGCGGCGCCTTCGCCGTGCCCGTACGCCGCCCACCACCCCCGGGCGGACACCGGCCCGGCGCGCAGCACTCCGAGGGGGGCGGCACACCGCCATGAAGAGGATGTTCACGGCTCCGGATCCGGGGCGCGCCAGGCTCAGGAACTCCGCGCGCGCGGTCATCGGCACCGGGCTCGCCGTCGCCGTGGCCGAACTGGCGGGGCTCTCGCTCACCGCGTCCATCACCGGCGGGCTCGCGGCCCTGCTCGCACTGTTCACCGTCCTCGACGCGGACGTCCGCGCCCAGCGGGTGACCACCGCCCTGCTGCCCGTCGCCGGCTTCCCGGTGCTGGCCCTGGCCACCTCCCTGCACGGCATGCCGCCCGTGCGCGACGCGGCCTGGCTCGCCGTCGTCTTCGCCGGGGTCTACGCCCGCCGCTGGGGGCCGCGCGGGCACGCCCTCGGCATCTTCGCCTTCATGATGTTCTTCGTCACCCAGTTCCTGCACGC
>NZ_JZWV01000785.1 GCF_000966975.1 Streptomyces katrae
GTTCCTGCACGCCCGGCCCGCCCAGCTGCCCGAGCTGTTCGCGGCCGTCGCCCTGGCCCTGCTGTCGGCCGGCGCCGTCCGGTTCGTGCTGTGGCCCATCGAGCGCCGGACGCCCCCGGCCGCCGCCCCGCCCCCGCTGCCCGGCACCGGCCTCGCCCGGCCCACCACCCGCCAGGCCTTCCAGGCCACCGTCGCCTGCGGGTTCGCCCTGGCCGTCGGCCAGATCCTGTCCGAGGACCGCTGGTACTGGGCCGTCGGCACCGCCTGGTGGATCTTCGTCAACACCGCCTCCCGCGGCGAGACCCTCGTCCGCGGCTT
>NZ_JZWV01000786.1 GCF_000966975.1 Streptomyces katrae
CCCTCGTCCCCGGCTTCCGCCGGGTCCTGGGCACCGTCACCGGCATCGCGGCCGGCCTGCTGATCGCCGTACCGCTGCACGGCGCCCCCGGCCCCACCGCCGCCCTGGTCGCCGTCTGCGTGTTCGGCATCTTCTACACGGCCGCCCCGTCCTACTCCTGGATGATGTTCTTCGTCACCGTGATGGCCGGGCTCCTCTACGGGCTCCTCGGCGTGCTCCACCCCGGGCTGCTGCTCCTGCGCTTCGAGGAGACCGCCGTCGGCGCGCTCGGCGCCGCCCTCGGCGTCACCCTGGTCCTGCCGGTCACCACGCACGCCGCCAACGACGCCTGGATCCAGCGCGCCCTGCACTGCGTACGGGCCTCCACCGCGGCCTCCCTCGACCGCCTCGCGGGCGACCCCGACGCCGACCCCGCCCCGCACGCCGCCGAACTGGAACTCCTCCTGGCCCGGGTCCGGATGGCGCTCGCGCCCCTGGTGCACCCGCTGAGCCCGCTGCGCGCCCGCAAGGCCCGCGCCCGCCAGGTCCTGGGCCTGCTCGACGACTGCGCCCGCGAGGTGCGCGGGCTCGTCGCCGTCGCCGCCGACCCCCAGGCCTCCCACGACGCCCGGCTCGCCGCCGCCTGCTGGCGGGTCGAGGCCGCGGTGGAGGCGCTCACCGCCCCCCAGGGCGCCGCGCGGACCGGCGCCCCCGTCCTCCCGGCCGGCCCCGCCGGAGCCGAACCCGCCCTGGCGCACCTGCACGGCCTGGAGACGGCCCTGGCCGCCCTCGCCACCCCGCTGCGCACCGACCCCCGCGCCCCCCTGGTCGTCACCGCCTGACGGCAACCGCCCCCGCGCGCGGGCGGACGCGAGTACGGTCGGGGCCATGACCACCCCAGGCGCCCCGCCCGTCCAGTACCGCACCGCCCGCCCCGGGGACCGGGAGGCCATCGAGGCCCTCGACGGTTCCTTCCACACCCGGACCGTCTTCGAAGTGGAGTCCTCCGCCACCGGCTTCGCCCTCCGGGAGGTGCCGGTGGACCCGCCGCTCCACAAGGTCTTCCCGCCGGACGAACCGGAGGAGCCCGAGGCTGCCGACGAGCCGGAGGAGGACGGCACCGGGCACGCCCGCACCTTCGTGGCCCTCGACGGCGGCACCCTCTGCGGGTTCGCCGCCGTCCGCTACGCCCCCTGGAACCGGCGCCTGACCGTCGAGGACATCGAGGTCGCCCCCGCCCACCGCGGCCGCGGCATCGGCCGCGCGCTCATGGACCTCGCGGCCGGCTTCGCCCGCGAACGCGGCGCCGCACACCTGTGGCTGGAGGTCAGCTCGGTCAACGCCCCGGCCGTGCACGCCTACCGCCGGATGGGCTTCACCCTCTGCGGCCTGGACACCGCCCTCTACGACGGCACCCCGGCGGCCGGCGAGCGGGCCCTGTTCATGAGCCGCCCCTGCGGCTGACGCCCCAACTCCCCGAATGCCGGGGATGGTACGACGCCCCGCAGCCGAACCGCAGGCCAACGCCTGAAGATCACTCGGAGGAGTGTTCCGCCGGCTCCGGGAGCCCGGCGCTGACCTGCGGCATGTACAACGGGTGATTGTTCACTGCACATTCATCCGGCAAGTACAGGGTGGATCTGTCCGGACAGGGGGTAACCGCCCGGAATGGAAATTCTGCAGAAGCACTCGAGCGAGGCTCAGGTGTGGGAGGAAGCCGAGGAGTTCATCCGGCTCTTCCACCGGGAGAATCCGCAGTCCGGTGATCCGCGCGCCCGGCTCGCCGCCGTACGGGCCGAGCTCGCGGAGACCGGCACCTACCGCCACACCCCCGAGGAACTGGTCCACGGGGCCCGGGTCGCCTGGCGCAACAGCAACCGCTGCATAGGCCGGCTCTACTGGAACTCGCTGCGGGTCCGCGACCGCCGCGGGCTGACCGACGCCGAGGACATCGCCGCCGAGTGCTTCGAGCACCTTCGCGAGGCCACCAACGGCGGCCGGGTCCGGCCCACGATCACCGTCTTCGCCCCGGAAGCCCCGGACCGGCCGGGTCCGCTGATCTGGAGCGAGCAGCTGGTGCGCTACGCCGGCTACGGCGACCACCCGTCGATAACCGTCGGCGACGCCCGCAACAGACAGCTCACCGAAGCCCTGCTGAGGTTCGGCTGGGCCGGCGGCCCGGGGACCCCGTTCGACCTCCTCCCGCTGGTGGTCCAGGGCGTCGACGACAAGCCCCGCTGGTTCGACACCCCCGCCGACGCCGTGCTCGAAGTGCCGATCCGCCACCCCGACGACCGGGACGACTGGTCGGACTGGGGGCTGCGCTGGCACGCGGTTCCGGCCATCTCCAACATGTGCCTGGAGATCGGCGGCATCCACTACACGGCCGCCCCCTTCAACGGCTGGTACATGGGCACCGAGATCGGCGCCCGCAACCTCGCCGACACCGATCGCTACAACCTCCTCCCGGCCGTCGCGCGCCGGCTCGGCCTGGACGTCTCCAGCGACCGCTCGCTGTGGTGCTGGACTCCTTCGACCGGGCCGGGGTCACCATCGCCGACCACCACACCGAGTCCCGGCGCTTCCTCTCGCACCTGGAGCGCGAGGAGCGCAAGGGGCGCGAGGTGGGCGCGGACTGGTCCTGGATCGTCCCGCCGATCTCCGGTTCGGCCACCCCCGTCTTCCACCGGACCTACGAGGACCGGCCGAGCGCGACCGCGTACGTCCACCACGACGGTGCGCGGGAACGGGCCTGGGGACGGGACTTGGTCTAGACCTTCTGTTACGGTCGGGCTCGGAACGGATCCGGGACGGCGGAGAGGGGCACCGGTGGACGGCGCGCACAGCACGGACCACGGCGGCGGACACCGGGCCTACATCGGCTCGTTCACCTCGGGGGGCGGCCGCGGTGTCCTCACCGCGGCCGTGGATCCGGCCACCGGAGCGCTGACCCCGCTCTCGACGGAGGGCTCCCTTCCGGACCCCTCGTACCTCGCGCTCGACCCGGCCACCGGCGTGCTCTACGCGGTGAGCGAGACCGAGCGGGGTGCGGCGGGCGCCTTCCGCCCCACCGCCGAAGGGCTCGCGCCGCTCGGCACCCCCGTCCCGGTCGGAGGATCGGGCCCCACCCACCTCAGCCTGGCCGGGCGGCGGCTGCTGACCGCCAACTACACCTCGGGCAGCGTCAGCAGCCTGCCGCTCGCCGCCGACGGCAGCCTCCGCGGACCCGCCGCGGTCCTGGAGTACGAGGGCTCCGGCCCCGACCCGGACCGCCAGGCCGGCCCGCACGCCCACCAGGTGCTGCCCGACCCCGCCGGCCGCTGGGTGCTCGGCGTGGACCTCGGCACGGACGCGGTACGGGTCTGCGCGCCCGACCCGGCGGACGGGCGGCTCCGCGTCCACGCACGGGTCGCGCTGCGCGCCGGCAGCGGCCCGCGCCACCTCGCCTTCCACCCGGCGGGCGCGGTGGTCTACGTCCTGCACGAGCTGGAGCCGCTGCTGACCGTCTGCCGCTGGAACGCGGACGCGGGGCGGCTCGACCCCCTCGCGGAGGTTCCCGTCGCCCCGGAGGGCGCCCCGGAGGGCGTGCGGGCCTTCCCCTCGGCGATCACCGTCTCGCCCGACGGCCGCTTCCTCTGGGCGGCGGTCCGCGGGGCCGACGCCCTGGTCACGTTCTCGCTCGCCGGCGGCCCCGAGGAGCCGCGGCCCACGGGCACCGTCGGCTGCGGCGGCCACTGGCCGCGCGACCTCGCCGCGGACCCGTCGGGCCGCCGCCTCTACGCGGCCAACGAACGCTCCGGCGACGTCACCTGGTTCGAGGTGGACCCGCGCACCGGCCATCCGGCCCGCACCGGTTCCCTGCCCGTCCCGGCGGCCTCCTGTGTGGTGTTCGGCGGTCTCCCGGCCTGAGCCCGGGCCGCTCCCGCCATCGGCCGGGCACAGCGGAGGGCCCGCCCGGGATCCGTCCCGGGCGGGCCCTCCGCTTCGTCGTGTGCCTACTGGGCCGGCGCGCCCAGCTGGAGGCCCAGGGCCGCGCTGTACTGGGCGACGGCCAGCTTGCCGAGCGCCGGGTAGGCGCCGAGCACCTCGGCGGTGGCGCAGTCGGCCTCCTTGCAGGCCGTGTCCAGCAGCCCCTCGGCCGCCTCCGGGCCGATCAGGTAGGGCGCCAGCGCCAGCTGGACGGCCCCCGCGCCGCGCAGCTCGGCGGCGACGGCGGCCACCGAGCCCTCCTGGTCCAGGGCGGCGGCCATCACGGGCACCGCGAGCCGGGCGGCCAGCAGCATGCCGGTGATCCCGGCGGCCTGGACGGCCTCCTCGCCACCGGTGGTGGCCAGGATGATGCCGTCGGCGGCGGTGGCCACGGTGAACAGCCGGGCGCGGTCGGCGCGGGCCAGGCCGGCCTCCGAGAGGCGCACGTGCAGGCCCTCGGCCAGCAGCGGGTGCGGGCCGAGGACGTCGGCCAGCTCGGCGGCGGCCGAGGAGTCCATCAGCGCCTGGCGCATCCGGCGCAGCAGGTCGGCGTCCGGACCGGCCAGCAGCGGAACGACCACGGCGTCCGGGCCGGTGGGCGCGGGCACCTCGTGGCCGGCGGCGCGGGCGAACTCCGCGCGCACGTTCCGCTCGTCGGCGACGGCGGTCAGCACGCCGGACAGGGAGGGGAACTCGCTCCCCTCGCCGTCCTCGCCCTCCAGGAAACCGATCCGGGCGTCCAGGCCGGGCAGCTCGGAGCGGCCGATGCTGATGATCTCCTCGGCGAGGCTCCGCGAGGCGGCCGAGGGCGCACCGGGCACGGCGAGCACCAGCGCGGGCGCGCCCTCGGGCGCCACCGCGGGCTCGGGCCGGCGGTGCCGTCCGGTCTGGCGGGGTCGCGGCATTCGTACGGGCAGGCCGTTTGCGGGCCCAGTGGGGGAGCTCATGGCGCCGCATGCTACTGGCTTATCGGAACCGGGTGTTCGGGCAGGGCCCATCCAGGTGGCATCTGTCCTCATTTATCCGTTGAATGTCATACACGCTTCAACCGGATCAACTCACGGACGGCGAGCACCAGTCGACGGAACGTGCCGGTAACGGCCTGTCAGTGTGACCCAGTAGAGTGACGCAGCGTGGCACCTCGACCCTTGAACGAACTTGTCGAAGCGGGCTGGGCGAAGGCCCTGGAACCCGTCGCGGACCGCATCGCCGGCATGGGGGACTTCCTCCGGACCGAGATAGCGGCCGGCCGGACCTACCTGCCCTCGGGGGCGAACGTCCTGCGCGCGTTCCAGCAGCCCTTCGACGACGTCCGCGTCCTGATCGTCGGACAGGACCCCTACCCGACCCCCGGCCACGCCATCGGGCTGAGCTTCGCGGTCGCCCCCGAGGTGAGCCCGGTGCCGGGCAGCCTGGAGAACATCTTCCGCGAGATGCACACCGACCTGGGCCTGCCCCGGCCCTCCAACGGTGACCTCACCCCGTGGACGCGGCAGGGCGTGCTGCTGCTCAACAGGTCGCTGACCACCGCCCCGCGCAAGCCGGGAGCGCACCGGGGCAAGGGCTGGGAGGAGGTCACCGAACAGGCCATCCGCGCGCTCGCTGCCCGCGGCAAGCCGCTGGTCTCCATCCTCTGGGGCCGCGACGCCCGCAACTGCCGGCCGCTGCTCGGCAACCTCCCGGCGGTCGAGTCGGCGCACCCCTCGCCCATGTCGGCCGACCGGGGCTTCTTCGGCTCCCGGCCCTTCAGCCGGGTCAACGACCTGCTGGTCCGAGGGGGAGCCCAGCCCGTCGACTGGCGCCTTCCGTAGCGGCTCCCGGAGCCCCCTAGACTCCGTTCCAAGATCCACAAGATCGGAACGGACCACGGGGGACCCCATGACGGTGAGAGACATACGCACGGCGGCGAAGATCATCGGCCGGCGCAACGCGCTGCGCTACCTGGCGGTGGGGGCGGGTTCCGCCCTCCTCGCGGCCTGCACCGGCAAGGAGAAGCCGGCCGCGCCGAGCCCGGCGCCGTCCTCGCCGCCGGGAACCCCCTCGCCGTCCCCCTCGGCCACGCCCTCGCCC
>NZ_JZWV01000793.1 GCF_000966975.1 Streptomyces katrae
CGGCGGCCGGGGCGGCCGCGGCGGCCGGAGCCTTGCGCGGGCGGCGCTTCGTGGAGGACTGGGAGACCCCGTAGCCGACCAGGACGGGCTGGCGGGCGGCGGGCTCCTCGGCCGGAGCGGCCGGAGCCGGAGCGGCCGGAGCCGCGGCGGCGGCAGCCGCCTCGGTGACCTCGACGGAGGCCTGGACGCCCGCCGCGGCGGGCTCCTCGGCACCACCGGCACCACCGGTCTCGACGGAGATGATGACCTGGCCGACGTCGACCGTCACGCCCTCCTCGAAGAGCAGCGCGTGCACCACCCCGTCGAAGGGGATCGGCAGCTCCACGGCCGCCTTCGCGGTCTCCACCTCGCAGACGACCTGCCCGTCGGTGACCGTGTCACCCGGCTGGACGTACCACTTGAGGATCTCGGCCTCGGTCAGGCCCTCGCCCACGTCGGGCATCTTGAATTCGCGGATCGTCATGGCGCGGCTCTCCTCAGAACGCCAGCGAGCGGTCGACGGCGTCGAGCACGCGGTCCAGGCCGGGCAGGTACTCGTCCTCCAGGCGGGCCGGCGGGTAGGGGGCGTGGAAGCCGCCGACGCGCAGTACCGGGGCCTCCAGGTGGTAGAAGCACCGCTCCGTGATGCGAGCGGCGATCTCCGAGCCGGTGCCGAGGAAGACCGGGGCCTCGTGGACCACGACCAGCCGGCGGGTCTTCTCCACCGAGGCCTGGATCCCGTCGAAGTCGATCGGGGACATCGAGCGCAGGTCCAGGACCTCGACCGACTTGCCCTCCTCGGCGGCCGCGGCCGCCGCCTCCAGACAGACCTTCACCATGGGGCCGTACGCGGCCAGGGTGAGGTCGGCGCCCTCGCGGACCACCCGCGCCTTGTGCAGCTCGCCGGGGATGGCGTCGGTGTCGACCTCGCCCTTGTCCCAGTAGCGGCGCTTCGGCTCGAAGAAGATCACCGGGTCGTCGCTGAGGATCGCCTGCTGGAGCATCCAGTACGCGTCGCTGGCGTTCGACGGGGAGACCACCTTCAGGCCCGCGACGTGCGCGAAGAGCGCCTCGGGGGACTCGCTGTGGTGCTCGACCGCGCCGATCGCGCCGCCGTAGGGGATACGGACGACGACCGGCAGCTTGATCTTGCCGAGGGCGCGCGCGTGCATCTTCGCGAGCTGCGTGACGATCTGGTCGTACGCGGGGAAGACGAACCCGTCGAACTGGATCTCCACGACCGGCCGGTAGCCGCGCAGGGCCAGGCCGATGGCGGTGCCGACGATGCCGGACTCGGCCAGCGGGGTGTCGATGACCCGCTCCTCGCCGAAGTCCTTCTGCAGCCCGTCGGTGATGCGGAAGACACCGCCCAGCTTGCCGACGTCCTCGCCCATGATCAGGACCTTGGGGTCGGTGTCCATGGCCTTGCGGAGGGACTCGTTGAGCGCCTTCGCGATCGACATCTTCACGGCAGCCATCAGTGACCCTCCTCGGCCTCGAAGGAAGCGAGGTAGGCGGCGAACTGGGCGCGCTCCTCGTCGACGAGCGCGTGCCCGTCCGCGTAGACGTTCTCGAAGATCGCCATGGTGTCCGGGTCGGGCATGGCCCGCACCACCTCGCGGACCCGCTTGCCGAGGGCCTCGCTCTCCGCCTCCAGCTCCTCGAAGAACGCCTCGTCGGCACCCCCGGAGGCCAGCAGGTGGGCCTTCAGGCGCAGGATCGGGTCCTTCGCCTCCCAGGCGGCCGTCTCCTCGTCCGCGCGGTACTTCGTCGGGTCGTCGGAGGTGGTGTGGGCGCCCATGCGGTAGGTGAACGCCTCGATCAGGGCCGGGCCCTCGCCGCGGCGGGCGCGGTCCAGCGCCCAGCGGGTGACGGCCAGGCAGGCGAGGACGTCGTTGCCGTCGACGCGGATTCCGGGGAAGCCGAAGCCCTGGGCGCGCTGGTAGAGCGGCACGCGCATCTGGCGCTCGGTCGGCTCGGAGATCGCCCACTGGTTGTTCTGGCAGAAGAACACCACGGGGGAGTTGTAGACGGCGGAGAAGTTGAAGGCCTCCATCACGTCGCCCTGGCTGGACGCGCCGTCGCCGAAGTAGGCGATCACGGCGGAGTCGGCGCCGTCCTTGGCCACGCCCATGGCGTAACCGGTCGCGTGCAGCGTCTGCGAGCCGATGACGATCGTGTAGAGGTGGAAGTTGTTGCCGTTGGGGTCCCAGCCGCCGTGGTTCACGCCGCGGAACATGCCGAGCAGGTTCGTCGGGTCGACGCCGCGGCACCAGGCCACGCCGTGCTCGCGGTAGGTCGGGAAGACGTAGTCGTCGTCGCGCAGTGCCCGGCCGGAGCCGATCTGGGCGGCCTCCTGGCCCAGCAGCGAGGCCCACAGGCCCAGCTCGCCCTGGCGCTGGAGGGCGGTCGCCTCGCCGTCGAAGCGGCGGGTCAGGACCATGTCGCGGTACAGGCCGCGCAGGTCCTCGGTGGTGACGTCCGCGACGAAGGCCGCGAACTCGGCCACCTCGGGGTGGTTGCCGACCTCGACCCGTTCACCCTCGGGCGTCAGCAGTTGTACGAGCTGAGGCTCGGCGTCGTGCGGCTGTGCGGTGGCAGCGGCGGTCTTGCGGGCGCTCGCCGCGCCTGCCGCCCGCTTGGTGCCGCTGCTGCGTCGCGGCTTGCGCGCGGCAGTGCTCTCCACGGTCACGTGTGCTCCTCCGTCGGTCCGGCACCCGGGTTCTCCGGGGACCAGTGCGGCTCACCTGTATCCGTATCCGTACACGGGGTGGGTGCACGGCGCGTTTCGGATTCAGGCGTGACAGGTGCCCCGGCGAGTGCCCTGCGCACAGCACGTTACCCAGTGCGACGCATAACTGCGAAACCCCGTTTGACCTGCGATTTTGCTTGGATATCCAAGTAAATCGGCCGCTGCGGGAACAACCACTGGTCACAGCCTTGCAGGCGGCCGGAACAACGGCACGTTATCCCGGGTAACTCCGGCAGGGAAGAGGTGAGTGTGTGAAGATGAGCTTGTGCGCGAAAACGGAAAAATCAAGGTATTTCTCCTGGACGACCACGAAGTAGTACGTCGGGGCGTTCATGAGCTTCTGTCGGTCGAAGAGGACATCGAGATCGTCGGCGAGGCCGGTACCGCCGCGGACGCCCTGGTCCGCATCCCCGCTACCCGCCCCGACGTGGCCGTCCTCGACGTGCGCCTGCCGGACGGCAGCGGTGTCGAGGTGTGCCGTGAGGTCCGCTCCCAGGACGAGGACATCAAGTGCCTGATGCTCACCTCGTTCGCCGACGACGAGGCGCTGTTCGACGCCATCATGGCGGGTGCCTCGGGCTACGTCCTCAAGGCGATCCGCGGGAACGAGCTGCTCAGCGCGGTGCGTGACGTGGCGGCCGGCAAGTCGCTGCTGGACCCGGTGGCGACCGCGCGGGTGCTGGAGCGGCTGCGCGACGGCAAGAACGGCAAGGGCGACGACCGGCTCGCGAACCTCACCGAGCAGGAGCGCAAGATCCTCGACCTGATCGGCGAGGGCCTGACGAACCGGGTCATCGGCGAGCGGCTGCACCTGGCCGAGAAGACCATCAAGAACTACGTCTCCAGCCTGCTGTCGAAGCTGGGCATGGAGCGCCGCTCCCAGGCCGCCGCGTACGTCGCCCGCCTCCAGGCGGAGAAGCGCTAGCCGCGCTCGATCCGGCGCCGAGGGTGGCGCAACCCCGTTCGAGCGCTGGCCGGGCGGGAGCCGAGTGGACGTCGAGCGGATTTCGAGCGTGACGCCCCGTGGTCGCCCGCTTCCCCGGGGCGCACGGTTCGATTCGGGACCAACGTCCTCGGTGATCGGGGCGGGATCCTCTTTCCCGGCCGCCCGCCGGGGCCGAGAGTGGTCACATGTCACCGGAGGAAACAGCCGCCGTCGAATTACTGCGCCGTGTGCCGTACGGCCGGGTCGCCACCAGCATGCGCGCGCTCCCGTTCCTCGCCGTCGCCCGCCACATCGTGGTGGGCGGCAGGATCGTCCTGAGAATGCACGCCGGTTTCGGCTATCACCACGCCTGTAATGGCAGCGTGGTCTCCTACGGGGCCGACAACGTCAATTCGGGCGCGCCACGGCTCTGGTCCGTGCAGGTCACGGGCACGGCGCGGCTCGCCGAGCCGACCACAGCGGAACTGGAACTATTCGGTCCGGCACCGCATTTCGTGGACGGCGAGGTCTTCGACCCGGTCTACATGAGGATCGAGCCCCAGTTCGTCACGGTGCACACCCTCGGGGCGGGGAACAGCGGCCGTTACGACCGGCCCCGCCTGCACGCACTCTGACGTACGGAAAGCGGGCGCGGACGCGCCGGAGGCCCGGCGGAACGGGAATTCCGCCGGGCCTCCACGCATGCGCACCACCGCCGGCAGGCGGCCTCCGCTAGTCGGCGGCCTCCGCGCCGGCCGGGCTGCCGCCGCCCCCGCTGGGCGGGGTCGGCTTGGTGGTCGGCGGCTCCACCGGGGTGGTCTTCGGCGGCGGGGTCGTCGGGTTCTTGGTCTCCGGCGAGGACGATCCGCCCGAGGACGCCGACGGGGTGGTGCTCGGCGTCCACTTGCTGCGGCTCGGGGCGGGCGTGAAGGTGTCCTCGTCGTGCGAGCGGCCCGTCTCCGGGCTCGACGAGGCCGACGGGCTCTCCTGCGAACCGGGGCTGCTCTGCCCCGTTGCCGGGGTGCTCACGCTGGTCTTCGGCTTGGCGCCGCCACCACCGGGGAGGCTGCCGGTCTTGATGGCGTACGCGACACCACCGGCGATGGCCAGCACCGCGAGCAGCGCGAAGAGCCAGACCTTCCACTTCCCGCCGCGGGAGCCGTTGTCGTACCCGTCGTAGCCGTCATAGCCGTCGTACCCGCCGTGGCCGCCCGGGCCGCCGCCGTGGCCGTGCCCGTGGCCGCCGCCGGGGAAGGCGGTGCCGTCGTCCGGGTTCAGCGGCGGCACCATCGGCTGCTGGAACTGCGAGGTCGTGTTGTGCGAGGGGTACTGGGGCCGGGGGCCGCCGTTGCCGCCCGCGGGCATCATCGAGGTCTGCGCGGAGCCGGGCTGGCCGTGCGGGAGCGCCATGACGACCGGGCCGGTGTTCCAGGTGCCGGTGTTCGGGCCCTGGTCCTGGAGCATCTGGAGGGCGTACTGGACGAGCCCGCGCATCTCCTCGGCGCTCTGGAACCGGTCGTCCGGGTCCTTGGCGAGCGACCGCATGACGAGGCCGTCGAGCTCCTGCGGGATGTGGTGCCCCTCGGGCAGCTGCGAGGGCGGGACCGGGGCGTCCTGGACGTGCTGGTAGACCACCGACAGCGGGGTCTCGCCGGTGAAGGGGGGCCGCAGTGCGAGGAGTTCGTAGAGCAGGCAGCCCGTCGCGTACAGGTCGCTGCGGTGGTCCACGGCCTTGCCGAGGGCCTGTTCCGGCGAGAGGTACTGCGGGGTGCCCATGACCATGCCGGTCTGGGTCATCGTGGACTGCGCGCCGTGCAGGGCGCGGGCGATGCCGAAGTCCATCACCTTCACCGCGCCGGCGTTGGTGATGATGACGTTGGCCGGCTTGATGTCGCGGTGCACGATGCCGTGCTGGTGCGAGTAGGCCAGCGCCTCCAGCACGCCCGAGACGATGATGAGCGCCTGGTCGGGCCCCGGGGCCTCCGCGCTGAGCAGCAGCTCGCGGATGGTGCGGCCCTCGACCAGCTCCATCACGATGTACGGGACCACGTTCGGGCCGACCCGGTCCTCGCCGGAGTCGTACACGGCGACGACGGCGTGGTGGTTGAGGCCGGCGACCGACTGTGCCTCACGGGTGAAGCGCGCCTTGGACACCGGGTCCTCGGCCAGGTCGGCGCGCAGCAGCTTCACGGCCACGGTGCGGCCCAGCCGGACGTCCTCGGCGGCGAAGACCTCGGCCATGCCGCCGCGGCCCAGGCGGTGGGTCAGCCGGTAACGGCCGTCCCCCACGAGGCCGCCCGCGCCCCAGTGCTCAGGACCATCGGCCATCCCGGCGCCGTTTCCCTCGGGTTCGGGTGCCATCAGTCCTCGCCGTCGTCTCTCTCGTCCGCTCTAGCGGTGGGGCCTCTTCGGGTTCTGCGGTGAACGCTACAGCCTCCGAACCCGTCACCGTTCGGCTACAGACACCGCGTAGGCCCGCGGTCACGCAGCGGGCACCGGCTTGACGTGTGCTTGCCCTCCGGCAGACTGGGCGCGACATGCGCTCAGCCAGACGCGTAGCAACAGAGCCCGAGGGGAAGCAACAGTCATGAGCCAGGACGGCACACAGGGCCGGTACGCAGGCGGCTCCCTGGCCGGTGGCCGTTACCAGCTAAGGGATTTGCTGGGCGAGGGGGGCATGGCCTCGGTCTACCTCGCGTACGACTCCGCGCTCGACCGACAGGTCGCCATCAAGACGCTCCACAGTGAGCTGGGACGCGAGGCGTCCTTCCGTGAGCGCTTCCGGCGCGAGGCGCAGGCTGTTGCGAAACTGTCGCACACCAACATCGTCTCGGTCTTCGACACGGGCGAGGGAACCGTCACGTTCGGCGCCGGCGGCGGCGACGAGGCGGTCATGCCGTACATCGTCATGGAATACGTGGAGGGCCGGCCGCTCGGCTCGGTCCTCGACGCGGACGTGCAGCAGTACGGGGCCATGCCGGCGGACAAGGCGCTGAAGGTGACGGCCGACGTGCTGGCCGCGCTGGAGACCAGCCACGAGATGGGGCTGGTCCACCGCGACATCAAGCCCGGCAACGTGATGATGACCAAGCGCGGCGTGGTCAAGGTCATGGACTTCGGCATCGCCCGGGCCATGCAGTCCGGGGTCACCTCGATGACGCAGACCGGCATGGTCGTCGGCACCCCGCAGTACCTGTCGCCGGAGCAGGCGCTGGGGCGCGGCGTGGACGCCCGCTCCGACCTGTACTCGGTCGGCATCATGCTGTTCCAGCTCCTGACGGGCCGTATCCCCTTCGAGGCCGACTCCCCGCTGGCGATCGCGTACGCGCACGTCCAGGAGGAGCCGGTCGCCCCGTCCTCCATCAACCGCTCCATCACGCCGGCGATGGACGCGCTGGTGGCCCGGGCGCTGAAGAAGAACCCGAACGAGCGCTTCCCCACGGCCGCGGCCATGCGGGACGAGATCCTGCGGATCATGTCGGCCGGCCAGACCGGCGCCCCGGCCATCGTCCCGGGCGTCGCCACGGGCGGCAGCGGCGCGGGCGTGGGCTCGACGGTGTTCCCGCCGGTGGACGCGGGCTTCCAGGCGCCGCCGCCGCATTCGCTGCAGCAGCCGTACCAGGCCCCGCAGACCCCGCCGCCGTCCCCGTACGCGCAGCCCGTGCAGACGCAGCAGCAGCCGGGCTACGCCTACCCGCACACGGCTCAGGCGCCGCAGCAGCACCAGCAGCAGTACGCGCCGCAGACGCCGCCGCCGTTCACCATCTCGCCCAGCCAGACGTCCGCTCCGGCGTCGTCCTCGGGCGGCGGGAAGAAGAACACGCCGGTGGTGGTCGGCGCGATCGTGGTGGCCCTCGTGGCCATCGGCGGGCTGATCGCCGTGCTGAACATGGGCGGCGACGACGAGGACAAGAACAATTCGGCGAAGCCGTCCGCCTCGTCGTCGGCGTCCGCCTCGGCCGCGGCGGGGCACAAGGGGCCCGACCCCTCGCGCACCATCGAAGCGGACAAGTGCAAGAGCCCGACGAAGTCCTTCAAGGACTCCACGAAGGTCGTCGCGCCGGACTTCCGGTACAAGAACGTGCTGTCGATCAAGCAGTGCATCCAGGCCGCCGGCTGGAGGTACAAGATCACCGAGCGCGACGAGTCCGTCTACGGCCAGGACACGGTGCTGGAGCAGCTGCCCGAGGCCGGGGCGGACGTGCCCAAGGAGGGTACGGAGTTCACGCTGATCGTCTCGACCGGCAATCCGTCGTAGCGGACCGCCGCTGACGCCCGGGCATCCCGGGGCACCCTGACGGGTGTCCCGGGATGCCCGTTTTGTCCCCCTGTGTCAATCTGAGGGCGGCGCCTCGACTTTCCGGCGTCCCGGCCGCACGGAACGGGAGGGGCACCCGTGAACCGACGCCTCCGCGCCCCGCACTGGACGGCCGGAGCCGCGCTGGCGGCCGCCGCGCTGCTGACCACCGCACCCGCCTGCGCCACCTCCGCCCGCGCCCCCCTCGCGGCGGTGCGGGCCGGCTCCGACCAGGCCGACGCCGTACCCGAGGAGGCCTACGAGGAGCTCGCCGGGAGCGCCGGCGGGGTCGGGCGGGAGCACCCGGGACTGCCCGCGGACGCCCCGGCCGACCCCGAGGTCACCAGCCTCTCCCGGCCCGCGCACCCGGTCCGTCCGGCCCCCCGCCCGGAGCGCCGGGAGCCCGTCGTGAACCAGCGGCCCGCCGCGCCGCCGAGCCCCTCGCCGAGCCGTGGCGCTCCGGCCTCGGCGCTGGGCACCGAGCCGAACGAGCGCGTCGCCGACCTGGCCGCCCACCTGCTGCCCCTGGGCACCGGACTGGCCCTGATGGGCCTGGGGCTGGGGTACATCGGCGTCCGGCTGCGGCGGGGCCGATAGGGGCCGGCAGACCCCGGACCCTGGACATACTCGGTATACATACTGAGTATGTCCATGTATACATACTGAGTATGTCGATCCGTCACGGCCTTCTCGCACTGCTGGAACGGGGCCCCCGCTACGGCTCCCAGCTGCGCACCGAGTTCGAATCCCGCACCGGCTCCACCTGGCCCCTCAACGTCGGGCAGGTGTACACCACCCTGGCCCGGCTGGAACGCGACGGGCTCGTCGCACCCGGCGGGGAGGACGCCGCCGGGCACACCCTCTACGCCATCACCGACACCGGGCGCACCGAGCTGCGCGCCTGGTACGAACGCCCGGTGGACCGCACCAGCCCGCCCCGCGACGAGCTGGCCATCAAGCTGGCCATGGCCGTCGGGGCCCCCGGCGTGGACATCCGCGCCGTCATCCAGTCCCAGCGGCACGCCACGATCGGGGCGATGCAGGACTACACCCGGCTCAAGGCCCAGGCCCTCGCCGCCATCGAGAGCGGGCGGGCGAACGAACGGGACGACGTGGCCTGGCTGCTGGTCCTGGAACAGCTGATCTTCCAGACCGAGGCCGAGGCCCGCTGGCTCGACCACTCCGAGGCCCGGCTCGTCCGGCTGGCCGCCCTCGGCACACCGGCCGGCACACCGGCCGCGCCCGCCGCCGGCCCCGGGGCGGCGCCGCCCCGGACGGCCTCCACCGGCCCGACCACCGGCACCACCGGCACCGCCGCCCGCACCCGGCGGGGCTGAACGACCCTTCCAAGGGGGACCCTTCATGCCCGAGCAGCAGCACAGCTCCCACCACCCGGACCACTTCGGCCATGGCGGCGACGCCGCCTACGCCGCCCAGCCGTACGCGGGCCGGGCGTCGCGGCCCTCCGCGCCCTCCGCGCCCCCCGCGCCCTCCCAGCCCGTGCTCCGGCTGGAGAACCTCGTCCGCACGCACGGCAGCGGCGCCACCGAGGTGCACGCCCTGCGCGGGATCGACCTCGCCGTCCACCCCGGCGAACTCGTCGCCGTGATGGGCCCCTCCGGCTCCGGCAAGTCCACCCTCCTGACCCTCGCGGGCGGCCTCGACACCCCCACCAGCGGCCGGATCGTGGTCGAGGGCGTCGACATCACCACCGCCGGACGCCGCAAGCTGGCCGCGCTGCGCCGCCGCAGCATCGGCTACGTCTTCCAGGACTACAACCTCATACCGGCTCTCACCGCCGCCGAGAACGTGGCCCTGCCCCTCGAACTCGACGGCACCTCCGCCCGCAGGGCGCGCACCGCCGCCCTCGCCGCCCTGGAGGAGATCGGCC
>NZ_JZWV01000794.1 GCF_000966975.1 Streptomyces katrae
GCGCGTGGCCATCGCCCGCGCCCTGGTCGGCGAGCGCCGCCTGGTCCTGGCCGACGAGCCCACCGGCGCCCTCGACTCCGAGACCGGGGAGTCCGTGCTCGCCCTGCTGCGGCTGCGCTGCGACGCGGGGGCGGCCGGGATCCTGGTCACCCACGAACCCCGCTTCGCCGCCTGGGCGGACCGGGTCGTGTTCCTGCGCGACGGCAGCGTCGTCGACGAGACCCTGCGCAGCAACGCCGACTCGCTGCTCTCCGGGCGGGCGGCCGGCCTGTGACCTCCCCGTTCGCCTCCTGGTACCACTCCTGGATCGCGGCCCTGCGCATCGCCCGCCGCGACGCCTGGCGCGCCAAGGGCCGCAGCGCCCTCGTCCTCGCGATGATCGCCCTGCCGGTCGTCGGGGCCAGCGCCGTCGACCTCACCCTGCGCAGTGCCGAGCTCACCCCGCAGCAGGCGCTGTCCCGCCAGATCGGCGCCGCCGACGCCCTGATCGAGGCGACGGGCCTGGACGCCCCCATCCTCCAGCGCCCCGACGGGCGGAGCTACGCGCCCGTCGGCGGCTACGAGAAGTACCGGCCCGACCCGGAGAAGAAGGCCGCACCGCTCAAGGACGCCGTCCCGGCCGGCGCCGAAACCGTCCAGATGAGCACCTCCGGCGTCAAGGTCCACACCCGGCACGGCCTGCTCGACACCCAGCTGCGCGAGCTCGACGTCCACCACCCGTTCTCGCAGGGCATCTTCACGCCCCTGCGCGGCCGGCTCCCCGGGGGGCCCGGCGAGGTCATCGCCACCGCCGCCTTCCTGGAGCACTCCGGGCTCTACGTCGGCTCCTCCGTGACCCCGCGCGGCTCCACGGCCCCCTCCACGATCGTGGGCTCGTACGAGCTGCCCTCCGACCTGAGGCGCGACGAACTGCTCGCGCTGCCCGGCACCCTGCTCGCCCCGATCGACAAGGCCCTGGCGGCCACCGGAGCACCCGGGCTGAACGTCACCGACTCCTTCCTCGTGAAGGCCGGCGGCGATGGTTTCACGTGGAACATGGTCAAGGAGGCGAACGCCAAGGGCGCGCTGGTCCTCTCCCGCGCCGTCGTGGCGCACCCGCCCGCCGACTCCCAGGTGCCGCTGTACGCGCAGGAGGGCAAGGCACGGTTCGCCGGCCCCGGCCTGAACGTGGGCCGGTTCACGGAGCAGGCCACCGTCGCCACCGTGGTGGGCCTGGCCCTGCTGGAGGTCTGCCTGCTCGCCGGGCCCGCCTTCGCCGTCGGCGCCCGGCGCTCGCGCCGCCAGCTGGGCCTGGTCGGCGCCAACGGCGGAGACCGCCGGCACATCCGGGCCATCGTCCTGTCCGCGGGCCTGGTCATCGGCGCCGTGGCCGCCGTCATCGGCTGCTCGGCCGGCGTGGCCCTCACCATCGGGCTGCGGCCCCTCCTGGAGGAGAAGATCGGCATCCGCTTCGGCGGCCTCGACTTCCGCTCCCTGGAACTGCTCGGCATCGCCGTGCTGGCCCTGCTGACCGGCCTGCTGGCCGCGTTCGTCCCGGCCGTCACCGCCTCCCGGCAGACCGTCCTGGCCTCCCTCACCGGCCGCCGCGGCATCCGGCGCGCCAACCGGGTCCTGCCCCTGCTCGGGCTGCTCGCCGTCGCCGGCGGCGCCGCGATCGCCCTCTACGGGTCCCGCTACCGGGTCAGCCCCAGCCTCGTCGCGGCCGGAAGCGCCCTCGCCGAGCTGGGCGTCGTCGCCCTCACCCCCCTCCTGGTCGGCCTCTTCGGACGGCTGGGGCGGTGGCTGCCGCTGTCCCCGCGGCTCGCGCTGCGTGACGCCGTCCGCAACCGGGGGCGTACGGCCCCGGCCGTGGCCGCCGTACTGGCCGCCGTCGCCGGAACCGTGGCGGTCTCCACGTACCAGCACAGCCAGGACGTCCAGGCCCGCCACGAGTACGTCGCCGAACTCCCCGACGGTGCCGGGCTGCTGAGCGTCAACGACAACAGCGCCCACCAGGAGGTCCCGACGGCGCGCGAGCTCCTCTCCAGGACCCTGCCGGTGGCGGTAAGGGCCGACGTGGAGCGCCTGGTGGTCGGCAACCCGAACTGCGAGGAGTACGGCACGGGCGCGGGCTGCGGAAGGGTCGAGCTCATCGTCCCCAAGGAACAGCGCTGCCCGCTCTTCGAGTCCGAGCACGGCCCCGCCGACTTCCCTCCGGCGGAGGCGAAGAAGCTGCGCCAGGACCCGCGCTGCGCGATGTCGTCCCGACGCCCGGGCTCCTCGTTCAAGACGATCGTGGCGGACGAGAAGCTCCTGCAGGTCCTGGCGGTCACCGACCCCGGCTCGGTGGCGGCCCTCAAGGCGGGGCAGCCGGTCTCCTTCGACCGCCGCGACGTAAAGGACGGGAAGATCACCCTCCGGCTCGTCACCGACCCGGTGGCCGCGCAGAAGGCCGCCGCGACCCACGCCGAACTGCCCGGACAGGACAAGGTCCTCACCGTCCACCAGGCGCCCGAGGGCGTCGAGTCCTGGGGCGTCGGGCTCGTCCTGCCGCCCTCCGCCGCGAAGGCGGCGGGCATCGCGACGGCCCCGGTCGGCGCGTACTTCAGCCTGGAGAAGGCCGCCACCACCGAGCAGCGGCAGCGGCTGGACGGGGAGATCGACCGGCTGGGCGCCGACGTCCGCGTCCGGATCGAACGCGGCTACCAGGGGGAGAGCACCATCGGGGTGCTGGCCCTCGCCGTGTTCGCGGGCCTGGTCACCATCGGCGCGGCCGGCATCGCCACGGGGCTGGCCCAGGCGGACTCCGAGGCCGACCTGAAGACCCTGGCGGCGGTCGGCGCCGCACCGAGGGTGCGCCGCACCCTCAGCGGCTTCCAGTGCGGGGTGGTGGCGCTGATGGGCGTCGTCCTCGGCTCGGCGGCGGGCATCCTGCCGGCGGTCGGCCTGCGCCTCACCCAGGAACGCGAGCAGCGGAGCCTGCTGCTGCACGCCGTCGAGATGGGCTACTCCACGCCGGACGAGCCCCTCTACGTCCCGATCGCCGTCCCCTGGGACACCCTGGCCGGCCTCCTGGTCCTCGTCCCGCTGGGCGCGGCCGTACTGGCCGCCGTGGTCACGAAGTCGAGCGGAGCCCTGGCCCGCCGGGCGGCCGGATGACGTTCCCGCCCCCGCACAGGGTGGATCACGCCCGTGCGGGGGCACACCGTGTGACAACGAAGGTGTGCGAGAGAATGACGGCATGGAGATGCCGAGGAGTGAACGGTCGCAGGACAGTCCCCCGCACGTCCTGATCGTGGGACAGGACGGGAAGGCGGTCGGCGGCGCCGATGACGAGTCGCGCGAGGTCCCGGTGACGGAGATGGTCGAACAGCCCGCCAAGGTCATGCGGATCGGCAGCATGATCAAGCAACTTCTGGAAGAGGTCCGCGCCGCACCTCTGGACGAGGCCAGCCGGGTCCGTCTCAAGGACATCCACGCGGCGTCGGTGAAGGAACTCGAAGACGGCCTGGCCCCCGAGCTGGTCGAGGAACTGGAGCGCCTCTCCCTCCCCTTCACGGAGGAGGCGGTCCCCTCCGAGGCCGAACTGCGCATCGCGCAAGCCCAGTTGGTGGGCTGGCTGGAAGGCCTCTTCCACGGCATCCAGACGGCCCTGTTCGCGCAGCAGATGGCGGCGCGGGCCCAACTGGAGCAGATGCGCCGCGCGTTGCCCCCCGGCGGCCCCCACGAAGACGACGAGGACGGCCCCCACGGCGCCATCCGCTCGGGCCCGTACCTCTAGCCCCGGCGCCATCCGCTCGGGCCCGTACCTCTAGCCCCGGCGCCACCACGCCCCGCGCCATACGCGACCGCGCCAGGCGCACCCCCCACGCCGGCGGGGCTGTTCACAGCC
>NZ_JZWV01000795.1 GCF_000966975.1 Streptomyces katrae
CCCCTGGCGGCTGCTGGCCGTCGCCGGGGTGCGCCCGGCGCAGGCGGACGGCTTCGCGCAGGCCCTGCTCGGCCCCGCGGCGGGCCCCGCCGCCGCGCGGCGCGGCGCCGCCCTGCTGGGCTGGCTGCTGGCGCGGGCCGCGGAGCGCGGCCACACCGCGCTGGAGGCCCCCGTGCTGGAGAAGGCCCTGGCCCAGTACGGGGCGCCGGCCCCCGCCGAGACCCTGGAGGCGGCGATCGGGGACGGCGCGGTGCTGGTGTTCCACGAGCCGCTGGGCGAGCCCGTCGCGGAGGGCGAGGAGCAGCCCGTACGGATCCTCGTGGGCCTGGAGGAGCACGCACTGGCCGAGGAGAGCCTGGCTGACGGCCTGGCCCGGCTGGCGGCCACCTTCACGGCCCCGGCCGACTGGTCCGCGGCGGCGGCCGGCTCCGGGGCCGAGCTGGTCCGGGCCGTGGCCGGCGCCGGCCTGGTCACCCACACCGGCGGCGAGGCGGCCCGCGCCGAACCCCTGGCCCTGGCGGCGGCCGCCCGCGAGCTGGGCCTGCGCACCGTCCTGGCGGCGCACGCCCCCGCGCCCGGAACCGTCACCGTGGCGGACCTGCTCACGGGCGCGGCGGGCCCCGGCCGGGACCCGGACGGCCGGTTCGAGCTGGACCTGCTCGTCGTCCTGGACGCCCCGCAGCTGGACGTGGAGACGGCCGCGGCCCTGGTGGAGTCGGTGCCGGACGGGGCCCGGCTGGTGCTCTCCGGTGACCCCGGGGTGCTCGGATCGGCGGGGCCCGGCCGGGTGTTCGCCGATGTGCTGGCGGCCCGCGCCTTCCCCCACGTGAGTTCCCGGACCCCGGACCCGGGGCCGGTCGGCGAGCTGGTCTCGGGGATCGGGATCGGGGAGCTGAACCAGGTCGACGCCCCCGGCAAGGAGGTCGTCATCGTGCCGGTGCGCGACGCCGGCGAGGCCGTGCACCGCACCGTGCAGCTGGTGGCCGACTCGGTGCCGCGCGCCTTCGGCGTACCGGCGGAGGCCGTGCGGGTCATCACCCCGGGGCACGGCGGCCCGGCGGGGACCCGGGCCCTGAACGCGGCCCTCAAGGAGCGGCTCAACCCCGGCCCCGGCCGGTTCGGCGGCTTCGATCCCGGCGACCGGGTCGTCCACGTGCCCGCGCCCGGGCGGGCGCTGCCGGCCCGGGTGGTGTCGGCCGACGCCGAGGGGCTGCACCTGGACGCGGCCGGCGCGCGGGTCGTCGTGCCCAAGGACCGGGTGGAGTCGCAGGTGCGGCACGGCTGGGCGGTGACGGCGCACCAGGCCGTCGGCTCGCGCTGGCCGGCGGTGGTCGTCGTGCTGCCGGGGGACGCGGCGCAGGCCCTGTCCCGGGACTGGGTGTACACGGCGTTCGGGCGGGCCGAACGGCACCTGTCCGTGGTGCACGGGGTCGACCAGGCCCTGGCGCACGCGGTGGCCCAGGTACCGCCCAAGCCGCGTACGACCCGTCTGACGGGCCTGCTGCGGGCGCTGACGGCCGCCCAGCAGGAGCAGCAGCCGT
>NZ_JZWV01000796.1 GCF_000966975.1 Streptomyces katrae
AGTGGCGGGGTGAACGGGCGCGCCGCCTCCGCCCGGAGGGGACGGAGGCGGCGCGGTGGGGCTCAGGCCGGGGTCAGTCCGGTCGGCGCGGCGGGGCTCTCGTCGGTGTCGTCGTCCTCGAAGTACTCCGCGTCCTCGTCGAAGACGGAGCTCACGTCGAACCGGTGCAGGACGTCCTGGGGATCGGTCTGCCCGAAGGGCGAGGCCAGCCAGTCCCCCGGTTCCGCGACCTCCTCCAGCGCCGCGATCCAGAGGGTGGAGTCGCCCTCCTCCAGGCCGAAGTCCTTGGAGCGGGAGGCGATCTCATCGGGCTCGTACTCCCCGAAGAGCACCCCCAGCGCTCCGCCGGTGCCGCCGTCGTCGATGAGTTCGGCGTCGCGGTCGTGCGCGGCGACGCGTTCGGCCTGGGCGATCAGCCGGGCCGGTTCGACGACGGCGTAGTCGCGTCGGATGAGCACGCTGAAGGCGGCGGGCTCGGCGGGGCCGGTGTAGCGGGCCCCGGTCTCGGGTGTGGGGATCTCGAAGGGGGTGACCTCGTCGTAGCGGTCGTAGAGGAGTTCGTCGTACTCCTCGGCGGCGGCGGCGAGTTCGTTGAAGGCGGCGTAGACGGCCGGGTCCTCGTCCCCGATCCTGCTCTCGACCGCGGCGAGGTGACGGTCGAGAGCGGCCTTGACCGCCTCGGCGGCGGCGCGTACCTCGGCAACAGTGGGCAGAGCGGCATCAGACATAGTGCAGACGCTATCCGTAGCGGGCCGGTGCCCGCACAATAGATGCGATGCCGGAATACGAATTCGTCGACGTGTACGTGCCCCGCGGGACCCCCCGCAAGGAGGCGACCCGCCTGCTGACCGACCATGCGGAGTACGGGCATTGGGAGCTCGACCGCCTGACCCTGTACCGGGACGGCAGCCGCCGCGCGCGGCTGCGCCGCCGGATCATCCGCCAGGTCAGAGCGACCTGGTGACCGTTCGTCCGCCGGGCACACGGCGACGCGGGCCCCGGAGTTCCGGGACCCGCGTCGTGGGTGTCCGTCAGGCGGAGTTGCGGGCGCGCCGGTAGAGCACCGTGCCGGCCAGCAGCAGTCCGCCCGCGAGCGGGAGGCCGGCCGTCATGGCGGCACCGGCTCCGGTGGCGGCGAGTGCCGCGTCCGGCGCGGGCGCGGAGTGGGCGGCGGGAGTGGTGCTGCCGCCCGTGCCGGGGCCGGTGGTGGTGCCGGGCGTTCCCGTGCCCGGGGTCCCGGTACCGGGCGTGCCCGTGCCGGGGGTCTGGCCGCCCGGGGTGCCGGGGTTCTGCTGTCCGCCGCCCGGGGTACCCGTGCCCGGGGTGCCGGGCGTCTGGCCGCCCGGGGTGCCGGGGTGGCCGCCCGGGGTGCCGGGGTGGCCGCCCGGCGTGTGACCGCCCGGCGTACCGGGGTTCCCGGGCTGGCCCGGGTGCTCTCCGCCCGGGTGGCCGGGGTGTTCCGGCTCGTCGTCGCAGTCCTCGTCGCCGTCGCCCGGGTTCCCGGGGTGGCCCGGGGTGCCCGGGTTTCCGGGGTGGCCCGGGTGCTGCGGCCCGTGGGACTCGTTGGCGCAGCGGTTGCCGAAGGCCGGGTTCAGACCCCCCACCACCGTCACGGTGTTGCCGCAGGCGTTGACCGGAACGTCCACCGGCGCCTGCACGTTGTTCCCGGACAGGACGCCCGGCGAGTTCGCGGTGTGCCCGGAGGCGCCCGCGTCCGCCTGTGCGTAGCCGCCTCCGAGCGCGAGGACACCCCCCGCCGCCGCCATCGTGATCAGTGTCTTCCTCGTGACCTGGACAGGTCGTCGCATCTGTACTCGTCCCCTGGTGTGTGCGTTCGCGCGGCGCACAGGCTGTACGGGCTCCCCCGCCTGCCACGCCGACATGATCTGGTCCGGGCCGTAAAGCCCGGCGGCCCCGGAGCGCTGGATTGCGCTCCGGGGCCAGAACTTCAGAAGCGTCAGGCGTTGACGCAGGTGTTGCCGAAGGCCGGGTTCAGCAGGGCGATGATGTTCACGGTGTTGCCGCAGACGTTGACCGGCACGTGGACCGGAACCTGGACGACGTTGCCGGAAGCGACACCGGGGGAGCCGATGGCCGCACCCTGGGCGCCCGCGTCGGCGACGGCGAGACCGGCGCCCGCGAGAACCAGACCACCGGTGGCAGCCGCAGCGGCGACAACCTTCTTGAGCATTGTTCCTCCTAGTAGGCAATGCGGTCCCAGCCGCGGACCGCACACCTGTAACGAGGAGGGATCACCGGGGCTACGAGCGTATGAGCGCATTCACTCTTCTCAGTGGAATCCGCACACCTTCCCGAATCCCCGGCGTTAGGCGTTGTCGATGAAGCGGTCGAGCACCCGCACGCCGAACTTCAGGCCGTCGACCGGAACCCGCTCGTCCACTCCGTGGAACATGCCCGCGAAGTCCAGCTCCGGCGGCAGCTGGAGCGGCGCGAAGCCGAAGCAGCGGATGCCGAGGTCGTCGAAGGACTTGGCGTCCGTACCGCCCGAGAGCATGTACGGCACGGCGCGCGCGATCGGGTCCTCGGCCCGGAGGGCGCCCTGCATGGCGTCCACGAGCTTCCCGTCGAAGTCCGTCTCCAGGGCCTTGTCGGCGTGCACGTCCTCCCGCTTCACGCGCGGGCCGAGGATCCGGTCGAGGTCCGCGAAGAACTCGTCCTCGTAGCCCGGCAGGAAGCGGCCGTCCACGTGCGCCGTGGCCTGGCCGGGGATGACGTTGACCTTGTAGCCGGCGCCGAGCATCGTCGGGGCGGCCGAGTTGCGCAGGGTCGCGCCGACCATCTTGGCGATCCCGCCGAGCTTGGCGAGGGTGGCGTCCATGTCGTCGGGGTCGAGCGGGGTTCCGAGCGCGTCCGAGAGTTCGTCGAGGAAGTGTCGAACGGTCTTCGTGACGCGGACCGGCCAGGTGTGGCGGCCGAGGCGTCCGACGGCCTCGCACAGCTCCGTGATCGCGTTGTCGGTGTTGGTCATCGAGCCGTGGCCGGCGGTGCCCTCCACCGTCAGCCGCATCCAGTGCATGCCCTTCTGGGCGGTCTCCACCAGGTAGAGGCGGAGGTTCTCGTTCACCGTGAAGGAGAAGCCGCCGACCTCGCCGATCGCCTCGGTGACCCCTTCGAAGAGCCCGGGGTGCTTGTCCACGAGGTGCCGGGCGCCGTACGTGCCGCCCGCCTCCTCGTCGGCGAGGAAGGCCAGCACGATGTCGCGCGGGGGCTTGCGCCCGCTGCGCATGCGGTCGCGCACGACGGCCAGCGTCATCGCGTCCATGTCCTTCATGTCGACCGCGCCGCGGCCCCACACGCAGCCGTCGGCGATCTCGCCCGAGAACGGGTCGTAGGTCCAGTCGGCGGCGTTGGCCGGGACCACGTCGGTGTGCCCGTGGATCAGCAGCGCCGGCCGTGAGGGGTCCTCGCCCTCGATACGGGCCACGGTCGAGGCGCGCCCCTTGTGCGATTCGAAGATCTGCGGCTCCAGTCCGACCTCGGCGAGCTTCTCGGCGACCCATTCGGCCGCCTTGCGCTCGCCGGGGCCCGAGTGGTCCCCGTAGTTGCTGGTGTCGATCCGGATGAGGTCCCGGCAGAGGTCGACGACCTCGTCCTGGCCCGAGACGGTCTTGCCCGCGCCCGCTGCGCTCACGCTGCTTCCTCCCATTGATCACGTACCGGCTGTCTCTCCATCCTCCCGCCCGGAGCCGCTCTCCCCAAGGGCCGTCCGCCGGCCGGAGGGGGGTGATCGAGGACCCCGGACTGTTTGGTAATGTTTTCCACGTCGGAACGGCCGCGAGGCCGGGACGCACACACCCGGTCCGGGTGGCGGAATGGCAGACGCGCT
>NZ_JZWV01000797.1 GCF_000966975.1 Streptomyces katrae
GTCCCCCCTCGGACACATCATGAGAAGGACCCCGCTTCGGCGGGGTCCTTCTCCGTTTCCCCCGGGGATGGCCGGAAGCAGCCGGTCAGGGGGTGGCGCGGACGCCCCCGGAATGTTTGGTAATGTTTCACCTGTCGCCACGGCCGCCGAGGCCGGAACGACACACACCCCGTCCGGGTGGCGGAATGGCAGACGCGCTAGCTTGAGGTGCTAGTGCCCTTTATCGGGCGTGGGGGTTCAAGTCCCCCCTCGGACA
>NZ_JZWV01000798.1 GCF_000966975.1 Streptomyces katrae
GGGTTCAAGTCCCCCCTCGGACACATCATGAGAAGGACCCCGCTTCGGCGGGGTCCTTCTTCGTTTCCCCCCGGGGAACGGAGAAGGGCCCCCGGGGCGGGCCGGAGCCCGTCCCGGGGGCCCTGGGGCCCGTGGGGTCGTCAGTCGCGCGAGGAGGCGATCTGGTTCACCCGGCGGCGGACCAGGAACCAGCCGCCGACCAGGGCCGCGGCGATGCCCGGGAGGATCATCACCGTGGTGCGGCCGACGCCGCCGTCGCACCACATCAGCACCAGGACGGTCACCAGGAAGACCAGGGTGACGATCTGCGTGTACGGCGCCCAGGGCAGCTTGTACCCGGGGCGCTCGACGAGGCCCTTCTGCGCGCGGCGCCAGAAGAACAGCGAACAGATCATGACCATGGCCCAGGTGCCGAGGATGCCGATGGAGGCCAGGTTGAGGACGAGCTCGAAGGCCTCGCCCGGCATCCAGTAGTTCAGGCCGACGCCGGCGACGCCGAAGGCGGCGGTGAACAGGACGCCGCCGTAGGGGACCTTGCCCTTGTTCATGACGCCGGTGAACTTCGGCGCGGAGCCGGACAGGGCCATCGAGCGCAGGATCCGGCCGGTGGAGTAGAGCCCGGAGTTCAGGCTGGACAGGGCGGCCGTCAGGACGACCAGGTTCATGATGCCGGCGGCGCCGGGCACGCCCAGCTTGTCGAAGACCGTGACGAACGGGCTCTGGTCGGACGAGTACTCGGTGTACGGGAGCAGCAGCGCGAGGAGGACCACGGAGCCGACGTAGAAGAGGCCCACGCGCCACATGATCGAGTTGATCGCCTTCGGCATGATCTTCTCGGGGTTCTCGGTCTCACCGGCGGCGACGCCGCAGAGCTCGACGGAGGCGTACGCGAAGACCACGCCCTGGATGACCAGGAGCATCGGGAGCACGCCGGACGGGAAGATGCCGCCGTGGTCGGTGATGTTGGCCAGGCCCGGGGTGCTGCCGCCGATGTCGTGGCTGGTGGCGACGAGGTAGATGCCGACGAGCAGGAAGATCGCGAGGGCGGCGACCTTGACCAGGGAGAACCAGAACTCCATCTCGCCGAAGTACTTCACCGAGATCAGGTTCGCGGTGAGGACCACGGCCAGGGCGATGAAGGCGAGCACCCACTGGGGGATGTCGGTGAACATCGACCAGAAGTGCGCGTAGGTCGCGGCGGCCGTGATGTCGGCCACAGTGGTGGTGGACCAGTTGAGGAAGTACAGCCAGCCGGCCGTGTAGGCGCCCTTCTCCCCCATGAACTCGCGCGCGTACGAGACGAAGGCGCCGGAGGAGGGGCGGTACAGGACGAGCTCGCCGAGGGCCCGGACGACGAAGAAGGCGAAGACGCCGCACACCGCGTAGGCGATGGCCAGGGAGGGGCCGGCGCCGGCGAGGCGGCCGCCGGCGCCGAGGAACAGGCCGGTGCCTATCGCCCCGCCGATGGCGATCATGTTGATGTGACGGGACTTGAGGTCCTTGCTGTAGCCCTCGTCACCTGCGTCGACATGGCGGGAGGACGCCTCGGCGGGGGCCTCGGTCAAGGTGCGGTCACTCATATACGACACTTCGCCTTCGTGGGTCGGACAGGCAGGTCCGAAGCCGCGTCCGGGGGAGCTGGGTGGTATCCCCCGTATCGCGGTTCCGGTGATTTTGTCGCCATAGGAGACCACGGCCCGCGCTACCCGCCAAAATCAGCCACCGGACGCGGAAGCCCCCGGCGACCGTGGAGGGGTCACCGGGGGCTTCAGGAGGGCTCGGACACGGGGCACGGGGCCCCTCGGGCACCCGTCCCGGCCTCAGGCGTCCGAGGCCGCCTCAGCGGCCTGGTCGAGGCGGAAGGCCTCGTTCCCCAGGCCGATGCGGGCGTGCGCTTCGGGGCGGCGGGCCTTGAGCACCAGCCCGTGGACCAGTCCGGCCAGCGCGGCCACGCCGATGATCGCGGGCAGCGCCCAGCTGAGGGCGGAGCCCTCCTCGGCGGCGACCAGGACGGCGAAGTCCTTCACGGTGTAGACGGCGATGACGATCAGGGCCAGCCCGGCGAGACCCGCCGCGACGAGCCGCCGGACCTGGGCGCCGGCGGCGCCCCGGCGGACGAAGAAGGCGATGACCGCGAAGGAGGAGGCGGCCATCAGGACGGTCACGCCGAGGGCGCCGACGCTGCCCATCCAGGTGAACAGGTGCAGGACGGGCGCGGTGGGGTCGCCGGCCGGGTAGCCGTCGGTGAAGGCGAAGGCGAGGACGACGAGGGCGGCGACCACGGTCTGGAGCAGGGAGCCGGTGGCGGGGGCGCCGGTGCCCGGGTTGGTGCGGCCGAAGCGGGCGGGGAGCAGGCCCTCGCGGCCCATGGCGAAGGCGTAGCGGGCGACGACGTTGTGGAAGCTGAGCATGGCCGCGAACATGCCCGTGACGAAGAGCACGTGCAGGACGTCGGTGAAACCGGCGCCCAGGCGGCTCTGGGTGAGGTCGAAGAGCAGGGCGGGGCCGGCGTCGGTGGCCGCCTTGGTGATCTGCGCGGGCCCGGTGGCCACGCTGAGGGCCCAGGCGCTGAGGGCGAAGAACAGGGCGACGAAGCCGACGGCGAGGAACATCACACGGGAGACGACGATGTGCGGCTTGCTGGTCTCCTCGGCGTAGACCGGGGACTGCTCGAAGCCGACGAAGGCGGCGATGCAGAAGCACAGGGCGGTGCCGAGGCCGGCCCCGCCGAGGGTGGCGGGGTCGAAGGCGTGCAGGGAGAGGCCTTCGGGGCCGGGCTTGCCCAGGGCGGCGAGGTCGAAGACGACGACGAGGGCGCACTCGATGAGCAGCAGTACGCCGAGCACCTTGGCGTTGAGGTCGATCTTCAGCCAGCCGAGGGCGCCGGTGGCGGCGACCGCGAGGAGCGCGGGGATCCACCAGGCGAGCTCGGTGTGGAGGTAGGTGGAGAAGAGGCCGGAGATCTCGAAGCCGAGGATTCCGTACACGCCGACCTGCATGGCGCTGTACGCGACGAGGGCGACGAGGGAGGCGCAGGCTCCGGCGGTGGGGCCGAGGCCGCGGGCTATGTAGGCGTAGAAGGCGCCGGCGTTGTGGACGTGGCGGCTCATCTCGGCGTAGCCGATGCCGAAGAGGGCGAGGACGACGCCGAGGATCACGAAGAGCAGGGGCTGGCCCTCGATGCCCATGACCCCGTAGATCGTGGGCATGACACCGGCGACGACCATCAGGGGCGCGCTGGCGGCGAGTACGGAGAGCAGCAGTCCGGCGGTGCCGAGGCGGCCGGCGCGCAGGGCCCGGTCCTGGCCCTTGTAGGTGCGGATCTCGGCCTCGGTGGCGGCGGCCGTCACGGTGGATCTGCCCGTCGGCATGGCAGGGTCCTTTCGGGGGCGACTGGTCGGGTCGGGGGTGGGGCTGGGGGTGCGGTCGGTCAGGCGGTGCCGAGCGCGGCGCTGCGCGCGGCGAGGAAGGCCTTGGTGGGGTCGCGGTCCGGATAGGACCAGGGGGCGCGGGTGGCGTGGGCCCCGATGCGGTGGAAGAGGGCGGCGGCTTCGGCGGGACGCCCTTCGCAGAGCTTGGCGTGGGCGAGGAAGTTGAGGTCGACCCGGTTGCGGGGGTGGTCCTCGCGTTCCCACTCCAGCCACCAGTCGAAGGCGGAGCGCAGCACCTGGCGGGCGCGGCGGCCGCTCCAGTGCAGCGTGGCGGCCTCGGGGGCGGTACGGCCCTCGGCGGCGGCGAGTACGCGGTAGCGCTCGGCGTGGGCGATGACGGGGAGCACCGCGAGCGGGGAGTCGGCCGGGGACTCCTCGGCGGCCCAGGCGGCGAAGTCGTAGACCTCGTGGAGCGGGTCGCTGCCCGCGGCGGGGTCGCGTTCGGCGAGCCGGGCGACCATGAGGTGGTGGGCGTGGTGGTGCTCGCGGTGGCGGGCCCGGACCTGGTCGAAGTTGCGGCTGAACTCCTCGTCGCCGCCGAAGGCCCGGGAGAGCATCAGCAGGCCGAGCCAGGGGGTGGGGTCGGCCGGGAGCACGGCGGCGGCCCGGCGGCAGGCCTCGTCGGCGGCCTGCGGGGTGCCCTTGCCGCGCAGTGCGGCGTGCACGGTGGCGCAGGCGAGGAGGGTGGCGGCGTCGGCGCTGCCGGGTTCGGCGAGGAGCCATTCGCGGGCCCAGGCGGTGGCGGAGGGGGTCTCGGCGAGGACGGTGACGCGGTGGCCCCGGCGGTCCCAGTCGTCGCCGGTGGCCACCAGCAGGCTACGGGCCCTGGCCCAGCGGCCCTGGGTGAACTGGCCGCGCACGGCGACCAGTTCGGTGTCGCAGAGGGCCGGATCGAAGAGCTGGGCGTCCCGCTTGCGGGTGCGGCCGAGGGGCGGCGGCGGGGACATCCGCGGGTTCCCTCCAGAGCGCGGGTGCGGGCGGTGCCGGTGGTGGTGGTACGCGGTGTGGGGCGCGCGCGCCTGGGGCGCGGCGGCTCGATCGGCCGGTGGTCAGCCGGTGATCACTCACAGCAAACCGGTACGCACAGCTCCGCGTCAAGGTCCGTCGCGGCGGGTGGCCGGAATCAACGGGTGTGCGAAGCGGGGCAGTTGGGGCGGATGACGCGGATCCGGGTGGCCGCTGCGCGGAGCCTGAGGCGACGGGCGCGGAGCGCACGTACGGGGGCCGGGCTCAGGCGACGAAGAGGCAGCCGCCCAGGAACGTGCCCTCGAGGGCTCGGTAGCCGTGGACTCCGCCGCCGCCGAAGCCCGCCGCCTCCCCGGCCGCGTACAGCCCGGGCAGGGGCTCGCCCGAGGGGGTCAGCACCCGTGAGGAGAGGTCGGTCTCCAGGCCGCCCAGGGACTTGCGGGTCAGGATCGAGAGGCGGACGGCGATCAGGGGCCCGGCCGCGGGGTCGAGGATCCGGTGCGGGGCGGCGGTGCGGATCAGCCGGTCGCCGAGGTACCGGCGCGCCCCGTGGATGGCCGTGACCTGGAGGTCTTTGGTGAAGGGGTTGACGATCTCGCGGTCGCGGGCGGTGACCTCGCGCCGGACGGTGGCCTCGTCGAGCAGGTCCTCGCCGGTGAGCTCGTTCATCCGGCGGACCAGTGCGGACAGGTCCCGCTCGACGATGAAGTCGGCCCCCCGGTCCATGAAGGCCTTGACCGGCGCCGGTACGGCCTGCCGGGCGCGGACCAGCACCTCGCGGACCGAGCGGCCGGTCAGGTCGGGGTTCTGCTCGGAGCCGGAAAGGCCGAATTCCTTTCCGATGATGCGCTGGTTGAGCACGAACCAGGTGTGGTCGTGGCCGGTGCGCATGATGTGGTCGAGGGTGCCGAGGGTGTCGAAGCCGGGGAAGAGGGGGACGGGCAGGCGCCGGCCCGTGGCGTCGAGCCACAGGGAGGAGGGGCCGGGCAGGATGCGGATGCCGTGGCGGGCCCAGATCGGGTCCCAGTTCTCGATGCCCTCGGTGTAGTGCCACATCCGGTCCTTGTTGATGTGGCTGGCCCCGGCCTTCTCCGCGATCCCGAGCATCAGGCCGTCCACGTGCGCCGGGACCCCGGAGAGCAGCCGCGCGGGCGGGGTGCCGAGGCGGGCGGGCCACTGGGCGCGCACCAGGTCGTGGTTGCCGCCGATGCCCCCGCTGGTGACGATCACGGCCTGGGCGCGCAGGCTGAAGGAGCCGGTGCTCGTACGGGAGCTCGCGGCGCCCCGTACGGCGTCCGAGGGTTCCAGGACCTCCCCGGTGACGGTGTCCACGGCGCCGGCGGTCGTGGCCAGGCCGGTGACCCGGTGGCGGAAGCGCAGGCTGACCAGGCCGCGGGCCACACCGGCGCGGACCCGCCGTTCGAAGGGTTCCACCAGGCCGGGGCCGGTGCCCCAGGTGATGTGGAAGCGGGGGACGGAGTTGCCGTGCCCGTTGGCGTCGTAGCCGCCGCGCTCGGCCCAGCCGACGACGGGGAAGAAGCGGACCCCCTGGGCGTGCAGCCAGGGCCGCTTCTCGCCGGCCGCGAAGTCCACGTAGGCCTCGGCCCAGCGGCGCGGCCAGGCGTCCTCCTCGCGGTCGAAGCCGGCGGTTCCCAGCCAGTCCTGGAGGGCGAGGGCCCGGCTGTCCTTGATCCGCATCCGGCGCTGCTCGGGCGAGTCCACGAAGAAGAGCCCGCCGAAGGACCAGTGCGCCTGCCCGCCGATCGACTGCTCGGGCTCCTGGTCGAGGAGGATCACCTTCCGGCCCGCGTCGACGAGCTCGGCGGTGGCCACGAGGCCGGCGAGGCCCGCTCCGATCACGATCACGTCAGCGTCGTAGCTCATGCGTCTGTCCGTCCTCCGGTCGGTGGTGGGGCAGATCCTTTGCTACGGAGCGGTAACCCGTCAACAGCGGTGGTTGGATGGGTGCGTGAGTGCGGCTGATGAGGTACTGGACGTGGTGGACCGGGACGACCGGGTCACCGGGCAGGCCCCGCGGGGCGAGGTGTACTCCCGGGGGCTGCTCCACCGGTGTGTGTTCGTGCAGGTCAGGGATGGGCTCGGGCGGATCTTCGTACACCGGCGGACCGCGTCGAAGCTGGTGTTCCCCGCGCACTACGACATGTTCGTGGGAGGGGTGCTGGGCGCCGGGGAGGACTATCCGGGGGCGGCGCTGCGGGAGGCGGAGGAGGAGCTCGGGGTGAGCGGGCTGGAGCAGCCGGTGCCGCTCTTCAAGTTCCTCTATGAGGGTCCGGGCGGGGCCTGGTGGTCGTACGTGCACGAGGTGCGGTGCGCGCTGCCGGTGGCTCCGCAGGAGTCGGAGGTGGACTGGCACACCTGGCTGGAGCCGGAGGAGCTGGAGCGGCGGGTGGCCGGCGGGGAGTGGGCGTGGGTGCCGGACGGGCTGGAGGCCTACCGGCGGCTGCGGGCCTTCCGGGAGGGCGGGTCCCGGCCGCCCGCGCCCCGCGCATGAAGGGGACGTAAATTGGACAGGTGATCGACTTCGTCAAGGACGTGCGCCTCTGGTTCGCACCGCAGCGGCTGCGCGCCGAGGGCGAGACCCCGGACTACCGGTTCTCCCTGGCCAACGAGCGGACCTTCCTGGCCTGGATCCGGACCGCGCTGGCGCTGGTGGGCGGCGGGTTCGCGGTGGACCAGTTCCTGCCGGACCTGCGGTGGGGGGTGCGGGTGGGGATGGCGCTCGCCCTGCTGGCGGTGGGGGCGGCCTGTGCGCTGCGGGCCGTGCACCACTGGGTGCGGTGCGAACGGGCGATGCGGCGGGGCGAGGACCTGCCGCTGTCTCCGTTCCCGGTGCTGCTGAGCCTGGGGGTCGGGCTGGTCGCGGTGGCGATGATGGTGGTCGTGCTGCTGGGCTGGACGAGCCGGCCGTGACACGTCCGGGGACCGCCGTCCGTGACGCCGGGCTCCAGCCGGAGCGGACCCGGCTGGCCTGGCGGCGCACCACCCTCGCCTGCTCGGTCACGGCGGTGCTGGCGCTGCGCCAGGCACTGCACGGGACCGGGTCGCCGGTGGAGGTGGGCGGGGTGGCCGTGATCGCCCTGGTGTGGGTGGCGTTCCTGTGGGTGGCGCACCGGCGGATCCGCCAGCTCACCGCCGCCCGGCCGGCGGCGCTGACGCCCAAGGCGGCGGCGGGGGCGGCGGCGTGCGCGGTGGCGCTGGCGGTGTTCGCCATGGCCGTCATCGTCTGACCCCGGGCCCGGCCCGGCCCCGCCCTCCCCCGGCCCCGGGCCTGCTGACAGGATGCTGACCGCCTGTCACAGCGACCCGGGGAGAGCGCCCATGACCGTCGAGAAGCCCTACGTCGTCCAGCCCGCGGCCGGGGTGTACGCCTATGTCCAGCCGGACGGCGGCTGGTGCCTGAACAACGCCGGCTGGGTCTGCGACGGCGGGCAGACCCTGCTGGTCGACACCGCGGCCACCGAACGGCGGGCCCTGGCCCTGCGCGAGGCGGTCCTGGCGGCCGGGGCGCCGCTGCCCCGGACGGTGGTCAACACCCACCACCACGGCGACCACACCTACGGGAACGCCGTCTTCGCGCCGGCCCTGATCGTGGGCCACGACAACGCGCGGGCCGAGCAGCTCGCGGCCGGGCACCAGCTGGAGCTGATCTGGCCGGCGACCGACTTCGGCGCGATAGAGATCACCGCGCCCGACCTCACGTACGGCGACCGCCTGACGCTGCACGTCGGGGAGACCGAGGTGCGGGTGCTGCACCCGGGCGTCGCGCACACCACCGGCGACTCGGTGGTCTGGCTGCCCGGGCGGCGCGTGGTGTTCACCGGCGACCTGGTCTTCGCCGGGGGCACGCCCTTCCTGGCGATGGGCTCGCTGGCCGGTTCGCTGCGGGCGCTGGAGCTGCTGCGCTCGCTGGACGCGGAGACCGTCGTACCGGGGCACGGGCCGCTGACCGACCCGTCGGCGTACGAGTCCACCGAGCGCTACCTGCGGTACGTGGCGGAGCTGGCGCGGGAGGGCCGGGAGAAGGGGCTGACCCCGCTGGAGACCGCGCGCGGGGCCGACCTTGGGGAGTTCGCGGCCTGGCGGGAGAGCGAACGGCTGGTGGCGAACCTGCACCGGGCGTACGCGGAGCTGGCCGGGGAGCCGGAGGGGGCCCCGCTGGACATCATGGCGGTGCTGCGGGACATGACGGTGATGAACGGCGGCACGCCGATCCTGTGCCACGCGTGAGCGGATGGGGCGGCGGGCCGGAAGGGGTTCTTTCGGCCCGCCCCCTGGACGGCATACCGACTGGTCGGCATGATGGCTGGGGACACGGGACGTCCGTCGTCGACCCGACTTCGTACGGAGGCGCGCACATGACCCCAGCCGACCCCCGAGGTCTCGATCTGGAGCGGCTGCGCGGCCACCTCGACGCAGCGCGCCCCGGCCTCGTGGCCGGGCCGCTGACCGGCCGGCTCATCGAGGGGGGCCGGTCGAACCTCACGTACGCGGTCACCGACGGCCGGGCCCGCTGGGTGGTGCGCCGCCCGCCGCTGGGCCACGTCCTGGCCACCGCGCACGACATGCGGCGCGAGCACCGGGTGATCGCCGCCCTGCACGGGACGGCCGTGCCGGTGCCCGAGCCGCTGCTGCTGTGCGAGGACGCGGAGGTGCTGGGGGCGCCGTTCTACGTGATGGAGCACGTGGACGGGGTGCCGTACCGGACGGCGGACCAGCTCGCGCAGCTCGGCCCCGAGCGCACCCGGCGGGCGGTGCTGGGGCTGGTGGACACCCTCGTCGACCTGCACGCGGTGGACCCGGAGGCGGTGGGGCTGGGCGACTTCGGCCGGCCCGAGGGCTTCCTGGACCGGCAGCTGCGCCGCTGGGGCAAGCAGCTCGCCGCCTCGCGCGGCCGGGAGCTGGCCGGCATCGACGAACTGCACGCGGCCCTGGGCCGGGCGCTGCCCGCCTCCCCCGCCCCGGCCGTGGTGCACGGGGACTTCCGGCTGGACAACGTACTGATCGGCGGGCCGGACGACACGATCCGGGCGGTGCTGGACTGGGAGATGTCCACGCTGGGCGATCCGCTGACGGACCTCGGCCTGCTCGTGATGTACAGCTCGGACCTGGGCCTGGAGGACTCCCCCGTCAGTACGACGAGCCGCGCGCCGGGCCACCCGGCCCCCGCCGAGCTGGTCGAGCGGTACGCCGCCCGCTCGGGCCGGGACACCGGGGCGATCGCCTGGTACACGGCCTTCGCCTGGTTCAAGCTCGCGGTGATCCTCGAGGGCATCCACTACCGGTACACGCTCGGCCAGACGGTGGGCGCGGGCTTCGACCGGATCGGCGAGCTGGTCCCCGTCTTCATCGCACACGGTCTGACCACCCTCCAGGAAGGCTGAGGAGCCGCGCAGATGGAC
>NZ_JZWV01000799.1 GCF_000966975.1 Streptomyces katrae
GGAGCCGCGCAGATGGACTTCGCATTCGACACCCGGACCGAGGAACTCCGCGGGCGGCTGCTCGCGTTCATGGAGGAGTGCGTCTACCCGGCGGAAGCCGTCGCGGTCGGGCAGCGCGCGCGGCTGGCCTCGCCCTGGGACACCCCGGCCGTCTTCGGTGAACTGAAGGCCGAGGCGCGCCGCCGGGGGCTGTGGAACCTGTTCTTCGTAAACCAGCACGGCCTTCCCGACGAGGAGTACGGGGCCGGGCTGACCAACCTCCAGTACGCCCCGCTCGCCGAGATCACCGGCCGCAGCCCGCACCTGGCGCCGATGGCCACCAACTGCGCGGCCCCGGACACCGGGAACATGGAGCTGCTCGCCCAGTTCGGGAACGAGCGGCAGAAGAAGCAGTGGCTGGAGCCCCTGCTGGCGGGGGAGATCCGCTCCGCCTTCGCGATGACCGAGCCCGAGGTGGCCTCCTCGGACGCGACGAACATCGAGACCCGGATCGAGCGGGACGGCGACGCGTACGTGGTCACCGGGCGCAAGTGGTACATCTCGGGGGCGATGAACCCGGACTGCAAGGTGTTCATCGTGATGGGGAAGACCGACCCGGGCGGCGCCGATCCGCGCCGCCAGCAGTCGATGGTCCTGGTCCCGCGCGACACCCCCGGCGTGGAGGTGCGCCGGGCGATGACGGTGTACGGGTACGCCGACCACGACCACGGCGGGCACGCCGAGGTGGTCTTCGACGGGGCCCGGGTGCCGGCGGAGAACCTGATCGGCGAGGAGGGCGCCGGCTTCGCCATCGCCCAGGCCCGGCTCGGCCCGGGCCGGATCCACCACTGCATGCGGCTGATCGGCATGGCGGAGCGGGCCGTCGAGCTGATGTGCCGGCGCGCGGTGGGGCGTACGGCCTTCGGCAGGGAGCTGGCCGCCCAGGGGGTGGTGCAGAACTGGATCGCCGACGCCCGGGTCACGATCGAGCAGCTGCGGCTGCTGGTGCTGAAGACGGCCTGGCTGATGGACACGGTCGGCAACCGGGGCGCCCACACCGAGATCCAGGCCATCAAGATCGCCACCCCGCGCGCGGTGGTGGAGATCCTGGACCGGGCGGTGCAGCTGCACGGCGCGGGCGGGGTCAGCCAGGACTTCCCGCTGGCCGAACTGTGGGCGGCCGCGCGGACGCTGCGGCTGGCGGACGGTCCGGACGAGGTCCACCAGCGCTCCCTGGCCCACCGCGAGCTGAAGCGGTACCGCTAGGGGGTGGCGGGCCCGTGCCGTCAGCCTGTGCGGTGGCGGGCCCGTGCCGTCAGGCCTCCGCGGTACCGGGCCCGTGCCTTCAGGCCTCCGCGGCGATCCGGCCGGAAGCCGCCACGATGGCCTCGTCCAGCACCTCGCGGGAGCGGACGAGGTCGCCGATCATCCGGTCGATCCGGTCCCGCTCCGCGGCCAGTTCGGCCACCAGGGCCGGGGTCGCGCGCACCGACGGGCCGCCGTCCTCGTCCCGCATGCAGGGCAGGATCTGTCCGATCTTGGAGCTGTTCAGCCCGGCCGCGTAGAGCTCCTGGATGCGGATGACCCGGTCGACGGCCCGTTCGGGGAAGTCGCGGTGGCCGCCCGGCGTACGGTCGGAGGCCAGCAGGCCCTGCTGCTCGTAGTAGCGCAGCGACCGCTCACCGACCCCGGTGCGCGCCGCCAGTTCACCGATCCGCATGGTCACCTCACGGGGGAATCCGTCTTGAACCTGACACTGATGTCAGGTTCTACGGTACCGGCATGACGCAGACACGACAGACCTTCGCCGCCGGATCCCGCCTCTTCTCCCCCGCCCGCCTGGGCCGCCTCGACCTCCCCAACCGTCTGGTGATGGCCCCCCTGACCCGCAACCGCGCCGGCGCCGACGGGGTGCCCGGGGAGCTGATGGCCACCCACTACGCCCAGCGCGCCACGGCCGGGCTGATCATCGCCGAGGCGACCACCCCGAACGCCGTCGGACAGACCTACCCCCACATTCCCGGCATCCACACCGCCGCACAGGCGGCCGGGTGGCAGCGGGTCACCCGTGCGGTGCGGGACGCCGGCGGGCGGATGTTCCTCCAGCTCCAGCACGGCGGCCGGATCGGCCACCCCGACACCAGCGGCCACGTCCCGCTCGCCCCGTCCGCCGTCCCGCTCCCGGAGCCCCTGCACACCTCCGCCGGGCTGCAGGACCCGGTCACGCCCCGGGCGATGACCGAGGAGGACATCCGGTCCACCATCGCCGACTTCGCCCGCGCCGCCCGCAACGCCGTCGCGGCCGGGTTCGAGGGGGTGGAGGTGCACGCGGCGAACGGCCTGCTACTCCACCAGTTCCTCGCGCCGAACACCAACCTCCGCACCGACGCGTGGGGCGGCTCGGTCGAGGGCCGGATCCGGTTCGCCGTCGAGGTGGTCCGGGCCGTCGGCGAGGCCGTCGGCCCGGAGCGGGTCGGCGTGCGGATCTCCCCCGGGGTGGAGGTCAACGGCATCGAGGAGCCCGACCTGGAGGAGCTCTACCCGGCGCTCCTCGCGGCCCTCGCGGAACTGGAGCCGGTCTACCTGCACGTGGAGTACGCCGACCAGGAGCGGCCCGGCTTCGCGATGCTCCGCAGGGCCTGGCCCGGCACGCTGATCGCCAACCCGAAGCTCTCCCGCGAGGAGGCGGCCGCCGACGGGGGCGCGGCGCGGGGCGAGCGGTTGCTGGCCGAGGGCGCCGACCTCGTGGCCCTCGGCCGGGCCTTCATCGCCAATCCCGACTTCGTGGAACGCGCGCGCACGGGCGCGCCGCTCAACGAGCTCCGCCCCGAGTTCCTGATGCACGTGCACGGCGCCGAGGGCTACAACGACTACCCGGCGCTCGTCCCCGCCCTTGTCTAAGGGCGCAGGGAGCGGAGCAGCAGGTCGGCGAGGTGGTCGGCCACCTGGTGCGGGGTCAGCGGACCGTCGGCCCGGTACCAGGTGGAGAGGTGGTGCACGGAGCCGAAGTAGTAGTCCACCACCAGGTCGGCGGGGGTGGCCGTGGCGAAGACCCCGGTGCGCATGCCCTCCTCGACCAGCGCGCGGAACCGCTCGTGGTAGCGCCGGCGTTCGGCGCGGACCTGCTTGTACTTCTCCGGGCTGAGCTGGTGCATCGACCGGAAGAAGATCATCGCGTCGTCGAGGTTCTCGATCGTGGTGACGACGACGTCGGCCGCCGCGGCCCGCAGCCGCTCCTCGACGGGGGCATCGGATCCGGCCACCGCGTCGAGCCGCTGCTGCTGCAGGCGCAGCATGCGCGCGTACACCTCGTGCAGCAGGTCGTCCTTGGAGCCGAAGTAGTGGTAGAGCGCGCCCTTGGTGACCCCGGCCGCCTCGACGATCTCCTGGACGGAGGTGCGGTCGTAGCCCCGCTCGGCGAACAGCCTGGTGGCGACGGCCAGCAGCCGCTGCGGTACCGGGGTCTCGCGGTCGTGGTCGCGGCCGTGCTCGCGGCTCTGGCCGCGGTCGCCGTCCTCGGGTCCGGCGGTGTTCCTGGCGGCCATGGTGCTCGCCTGCCTCTCCTGATCGTCCGACTGTTTTCAGCCGCGCTCGCGCAGTTCTCGTCGGAGGATCTTGCCACTGGTGGTCTGGGGAAGAACAGGCAGGATCTCGACCCGGCGCGGGTACTTGTAGGCGGCGAGCCGCTCGGCGCAGTGCGCGACGAGTTCGGCCGGCTCGGCACGGGTGCCGGGGCGCAGGCTCACGTACGCCGTGACGGTCTCCCCGCGGTAGGCGTCGGGGACACCGACCACGGCCGCCTCCCGGACGGCGGGGTGGGTGTAGAGGACGTCCTCGACCTCGCGCGGCCAGACCTTGAAGCCGGAGGCGCTGATCATGTCCTTCTTGCGGTCCACGACGTAGAGCCAGCCGTCCGCGTCCATGAACCCGACGTCGCCGGTGCGCAGTTCGCCGTCCGGGAAGGCCGCGGCGGTCTCGTCGGGGAGGCCCCAGTAGCCGGGCACGACCTGCGGCCCGCGGACGGCGATCTCGCCGGTCTGCCCGAGCGGGAGCTCGCCGCCGTGCTCGTCGAGGATCCGCACGAGGGTCTGCGCGCCCGGGACCCCGACGGAGAGGGTCCCGCTGCCGGGGTCGACGGGGGCTTCGCGGTGGGCGGGGACGGAGGCGCAGGGGGCGGTGCACTCGGTGAGGCCGTAGCCGTTGCGGAGGTAGAACCCGAAGTCGGCCCGGAGGCGTTCGACGAGGGCGGGCGGGAGCGGGGCGCCGCCGGAGGAGATCACCTGGAACGAGGCGAAGTGCTCGCGGGTGGCGGCGGGGTGGGCGGCCAGGGCGGTGAAGGCGGTGGCGGGGCCGATGGTGTAGGCGGGCCGGTGCTCGAGGAAGGCGTCGAGGACGGCCCCGGCGTCGAAGCG
>NZ_JZWV01000800.1 GCF_000966975.1 Streptomyces katrae
GTGCCGGCGTTGACGAGGCAGGCGGTGAGCTCGCAGACCAGCCCGGTGATGTGGAACAGCGGCGCGAGCGCGAAGTACCCGGCCCCTTCGGCGATCGGGTGCCCGGTGACCTGGCGGACGGCGTTGTAGGTGACCGCCCCGTGCGGGTTCATGGCGCCCTTGGGGGTGCCGGAGGTACCGGAGGTGTAGCTGAGGAGGGCGACGTCCTCGGCCCGGAGCCGCGGATCGGGCGGCGCGGGGTGGCCCTGACGGGCCACGGAGAGCAGATCGACGGGGGCGCCCGGCGCCGCGGGGAGTTCCGGCCCCGCCGGCACGTGGGGGGCGAGGTCCGGGGTGGATCCCTGGGGGCTTCCGGCCGCGTCGGCGCCTGAGGCGGGCACGGGGGCGGGGGACCGCTCCGCGCGGCGGGTGCCGCCGGCAGCGGGCGGGCCGGGGAAGACCCGGGGGTCGTCGCGGGTCTGGAAGTCCGTGGCGCGGGCCGTCAGGACGGTCCGGACGGCGGTCCCCCGGACGGCGTCCCCGAGGTACGCCTCCCACGCCGCGTCCGCGCAGACCAGCGCGACCGCTCCGGAATCCCCCAGCACGTGCCGCGTCTCGGCGGACTTGTACATCGGGTTGACCGGCACGACCACCGCCCCGGCCTTCCAGGCGGCCAGCGCCGCGAGCACGAAGTGCGGGGTGTTCTGCAGCATCACCGCGACCCGGTCGCCCCGCCGGACCCCGCGCCCGGCGAGGTACCCGGCCAGGGAGCCGGAGAGGGCGTCGGCCTCGGCGTATCCGATCCGCCCGTCGAAGTACGCCAGCGCGACCCGCTCCGGCGCCCGCGCCACGGCGGCCCGGAAGGCGTCGAGCACACTGGCCGGCGGTGCCACCGGCGCCAGCTGGGCGGCGCTGAGCTGCCGCAGCCACGGCCGGGCGGCGTACGGGGACCCGCCCCCGCCGGCAGCGCCCGTCATGAGGACTCCCACTTCTGCTGGAGGTGGTTCATCGCGCCCAGCCACCGCTCGGGGTCGCTCGCGCGCCCGGCGTAGTAGTCCGCCACCTCGGGGTGCGGGAGGATCAAGAACCGGCCTTTCTCCATGCCGTCGAACAGTGCGTCCGCGACCGCGTCCGGCTCGATCGCGGTCGGCGCCAGGACGAGTTCGCCCGCCGAGCCCGCGGCGGTCAGCATGTCGGTGCGCACGCCCTGCGGGCAGATGGCGTGGACCCGCACGCCCCGGTGGCGGTAGGTCAGCGAGAGCCATTCCGCGAAGGCGAGGGCACCGTGCTTGGTGACACTGTACGGCGCGGCCCCGATCATCGTGAGCAGCCCGGCGGCCGAGACGGTGGACACGAACCGCCCCTCACCCCGCTCCAGCCAGTCGGGCAGCAGGGCGCGGGCGGCGCGCACGTGGGCCATGACGTTGGTGTCCCAGGCCGCCTCCCAGACGGCCTCCTCCGCGAAGGCGTCGCCGCCCGAGGCGAGCCCGGCGTTGGCGCAGTACACGTCGACCCGCCCGCCGAGCGCCTCGCGCGCCTCCCGCACGACCGCCGAGGCGTCGCCGGGGACCGCGATCGCGCGGGCGCCGATGGCACCGGCGACGGCGGCGGCCCTGGCCGGGTCGAGGTCGTTGACGACGACGGTGGCCCCCTCGGCGGCGAAGCGGTGGGCGAGGGCCGCGCCGATGCCGCCGCCCGCGCCGGTGACGACGACTCGCTGGTCCTGGTACGCGTTCACGGGGATCACCTTTCGCCGCTGCCTGCCGGGCCCTGGGGCCACCGGATCCGGGCAGACTAACCAGTCGGTATGTCGGGGCGGAAGGGGTCCGCGCCCCAGGATGGCGGGATGACGCTGTCGCGACGCGGTCTGCTGGGACTGGCCGGGACCGCGGGTGCCGCGGGTGCCGTCGGAGCGGGACGGCGGCCCGCCGGGTCCCCGCCGCCCGGCCGGGTCCGCACCGGCTTCGAGCGGCTGGCCGCCGACGGGTACGCCGAGCTCGCCGGCCGCCGGGTCGGGGTGGTCACCAACCCCACCGGGATCACCGCCGACGCCCGCCACGTGGTCGACGTGATGCACGCCGACGAACGGGTCGACCTGGTCGCGGTGTTCGGGCCGGAGCACGGCTTCCGCGGGACCGCGCAGGCGGGCGGCTCGGAGGGGGCCGGCCGGGATCCGGCGACGGGGCTGCCCGTGTACGACACGTACGACAGGAGCGGGCAGCGGCTCGCGGACCTCTTCACCGCGGCGGGCATCGACACGCTGGTCTTCGACGTCCAGGACGTCGGGGCCCGCTTCTACACCTACGTCTGGACCCTCTACGACTGCATGCGCGCGGCCTCGCTGGCCGACAAGGCGGTCGTGGTGCTGGACCGGCCCAACCCGGTGGGCGGGCTGCGGGCCGCCGGGCCCGTGCTGCAGCGGCCGTACGCGAGCTTCGTGGGCCGGGAGCCGATCGCACTCGCGCACGGGATGACGGTGGCCGAGCTGGCCCTGCTGTTCCACGGCGAGTTCCTGGGGAGCGCCGGGCCGCGGCTGCGGACGGTGCCGATGGAGGGGTGGCGGCGGGGCTCGTTCTTCGGGGAGACGGGTCTGCCGTGGGTGCCGCCGAGCCCCAACGTGCCGACCCCGGACACGGCGCTCGCGTACGCGGGGACCTGCCTGTTCGAGGGGACCACCCTGTCGGAGGGCCGGGGGACGACCACCCCCTTCGAGCTGGTCGGCGCCGAGGGCGTCGACCGGCGGTGGGCGGAGGCGGCCAACGGGCTGGGGCTGGCGGGGGTGTGGTTCCGGGAGGCCTGGTTCACCCCGTCCTTCTCCAAGCACGCCGGGAAGGTGTGCGGCGGGGTCCGGCTGATCGTGCACGACCGGGAGGCCTTCGATCCGGTGCGGGCGGGGATCGGGCTGCTGGTCACGGCGCGGCGGGTGTGGAGCGGGTTCGGCTGGCGGCGGGACCGGTGGATCGACCGGCTGACCGGCTCGGACCGTGTGCGGACGCTGGTGGACGCGGGGGCGGGGGTGGACGAGGTCGCGGGCGACTGGGCGGCGGGGCTGGCCCGGTTCGCGGCGGTCCGGGAGCGGTACCTGTTGTATCCCTGAGCGGTCCGCGACTGCTGTCGTCACGGGTCTGGCCGTCGCGGCCGGGCGGCGGGATGCTGCGACCGACCGGGGCACGGCTCACGTGGAAGGAGGACGTCATGGCGGACGGCGGAACGGGTATCGGGGTCGGGCCGTACCAGGAGCTGGCCTTCGACGCGCAGGGGGACGTGGACCCGGCCGGGCGGGCCGCTGTGGCCCGGATGGAGGCGACCGACCTGCTGGTCTTCGCCCACGGGTGGAACAGCGAGCGTTCCACGGCGACCCAGCTGTACGACCGGTTCTTCGCCCCTTTCCCGGGGCTGGTGGGTCCTGGGGTGCGGCTGGGCTATGTGGGGGTGGTGTGGCCGTCGATCCGGTTCTCCGACGAGCCGATTCCGGACTTCGATCCGCCCGGCGCGCTCGCGGAGGCGGCCGCCGGCCCCGCCCTGGACGCGGCCACGCGGGCGGCGCTGGGCGGGTTCTGGCCCGGCCGGGAGCCGGAGCTGGACCGGATCGCGGCGCTGCTGGAGGAGCGGCCGGAGTCGGAGGCGGCCTTCGCGGAGTTCGGGGCGCTGGTGCGGGAGCTCGCGGGGGTCGGGCCGGCGGCCGGCGCGGCGCCGGGGGAGGCGGGGGTGCCGGACCTGTTCGTGCTGGAGCCGGTGGCGGTGTGCCGGGCGCTGACCGCCGCCCTGGCGCAGGCGGGCGCCGCCGGGGAGGGGGTGCGGGGGGCCTGGACGGGGCCGGGCCTCACGGCGGGCGGAGGGCTGCGNGGGCGAAGGGCTGCGCGCCCTGTGGAGCGGCGCCAAGGAGCTGCTGCGCCAGGCCACGTACTACGAGATGAAGAAACGGGCCGGGGTGGTCGGCGAGCACGGGCTCGGACCGCTGCTGACGGACCTCGCGGGGCGGCGGCCCGCGCTGCGCTTCCACCTCATCGGGCACAGCTTCGGAGCGCGGGTGGTCTCGTTCTCCCTGCGCGCCGTTCCGGCGGGCGCCCGCCACGTGAAGTCGCTGACGCTGCTCCAGGGGGCGTTCTCCCACTACGCGTTCAGCGACCGGCTCCCCCACTCCCCGGGCCGCGGCGGCGTCCTGGGCGGGCTCCAGGGCCGGGTGGACGGACCGGTGGTGGCCTGCCATTCCTCCCACGACTCGGCCCTCGGGGTGTTCTACCCGCTGGCCTCCCGGATGGCGGGGGATTCGGCCGGTCTGGTCGGCTTCGACGACCGGTGGGGCGCGCTCGGCCACGACGGGGTGCAGGCGGTACCGGGAACCCTGCGGATCGCCCTGGACAGAGCCCTGGACGGGGGGCTCCCGGAGGCCGGCTGCGTCAGTGTGGACGCGGGCTCCGTGGTCCGCCGGGGCGGCCCTCCGTCGGGGGCGCACAGCGACATCTGCCACGAGGAGCTGGCCCGGATCGTGGTCGGCGCGGGGCGCATGGGGCGCTGACTTCCGGCCATGTGCCACCCGCACGCCTCGACCGCCCCCGCATGCGCCCGCATCCCGTCGGGCATGTTGGGCACGTCGGGGCGGGTCGCTTCGTTCTACGCGGTAGCGCGGAGCGCGACGGGCGGACATGGGCAGGGGTACGGCGGAGGTGAAGGTACGGTGGCGGGTTTTCGGAGTCTGGCCTACCAGGTGCGCGACGCGCGCAACGACCGGGCCCTGCGGCGCCATTCGCTGCGCCGCTGCCTGGAGCGGTTCGCGCCCTACGGGCACCGGGCGACGTGGTGGCACCTGTGCGACCGGCACGGGATCGCCCCCGAGGACCGGGGCGCGGATCCGCTGCGGCTGGTCGCGGCGCTGGAGGAGCTGGAGGACGCGAGGGCGGTCTGGCTGGAGTACGAGCGGCAGTTCGCGGCGCGGCGCAGACGCGAGAAGCACGACGGGGTGCGGCAGCCGGAGTGGGCCTGGGGCGGCAGCGGGGACGCCGTGGTGCGGTGCGCCGATCCGGGCGTACGGCCGGAGGGGACGCTCGGCGAGGTACTGAGACGGCTGGTGCGGGCGCTGGAGTCGGAGCCGGGGACGGCGTGCCCGGTCTGCGGTGAGCGGGAGCTGCGCTGGCCGTCGGCGCTCTCGGGGCCGGCGGCGTGGGGCGGCGGGGCCTGGGCGTGGGACGGGCCGGTGTGCGGGGGCTGCGGGATCGTGGTGCCCCGGCCGGCCCTGGCGGACACGGCGATGGTGCATCCGGCGGTGGCAGCGGACGCGGCGTGAACGGCGGGGCGGAGCCGGGCCGGGTGGGCGCGGGAGGCGGCGGTCGTGGCGGCCCGGGTGACGCGGGCGGCGGGGCCGGGTGGGGCCCGGTGCTGCAGGTCGCGCTGAACGGTTCCCGGGCAGCCGGCGACGGGGGCGCCGTACCGCTGTCCCCGGCGGATCTGGCGGAGTCGGCGCTGGCGGCGGTCGCGGCCGGGGCCGGTGAGGTGCTGGTGCATCCCAGGACCCCGTGCGGGCGGGAGAGCCTCTCGCCCCGGGTGGTCGGGCCGGTGCTGGCGGAGTTGCGCGGCGCGGGGGTCCGCGTACCGCTGGTGGTGCCGGCGGGTGTGGCGGCCGAGCCGGATCCGGCGGGCCGGCTGGAGCGGGTGGGGTCCTGGGAGGTGCTGCCCGACCGGGCGGTGGTGCCCTTCGCCGAACCGGGGGCGGAGCCGTTGGCTCGGGCCCTGCTGGAGCGCGGGGTGGCGGTGGACGCCGTGGTCCCGCTGGGCGGTGGGGCCGGGCCGGAGCCGCCGGCCCGGTTCCTGGCGTGGAGTCCGTCGCGGTACGGGCGGGTCCGGCTGGTGGCGGAGCTGGCGGAGGCCGACCCCGCGCTGGTCGCCTGGATGCGCCCGCCGCCCCCCGTGCCGGTCGTGCTGTACGGGCGTGACGGCGCGGCCTGGCCGGTGCTGCGGCTGGCCACGCGGTGCGGGGCGGGCGCGCGGATCGGCGTCGGCGAGGTGCTGTCCCTGCCCGACGGGCGGCCGGCCCGGTCGAACGCCGAACTGGTCGCGGCCGCCCGGGCGTTGTGGGGCGGAGTTGCTACGAGGACAGCCGGGATCCGGTGAGCTTCTCGCCGAAGACGTCGTCGGGGTTGGACAGCGCGCAGTTCTTCAGCGAGAGGCAGCCGCAGCCGATGCAGTCCGACAAGTGGTCGCGCAGCCGGCTGAGCTGGCTGATCCGCTGGTCGAGTTCGGCCCGCCAGGCCTCGGACAGCCGTGCCCAGTCCTCCCGGGTGGGGGTGCGTTCCTCGGGCAACTGGGCCAGTGCCTCCCGGATGTTGGCGAGCGGGATGCCCACGCGCTGGGCGGCGCGTACGAAGGCGACCCGGCGCAGCGTCTCACGGGTGTAGCGGCGCTGGTTGCCGGAGGTGCGGCGGCTGCTGATCAGGCCCTTGGTCTCGTAGAAGTGCAGGGCGGAGACGGCTGCCCCGCTGCGCGCGGACAGCTGCCCGACGGTGAGTTCGTGGACGTTCTCGTGAATCTGCGGCACAGCTCCGAGGGTAGTCGGAGGTCCGTTGACAGACGTGCCACCCCCCACCATGCTGAGCAAGCGCTTATTCATCTACCGGGACGGATCCCGTGGGAGACAGGGGCAGGGGCATGAC
>NZ_JZWV01000801.1 GCF_000966975.1 Streptomyces katrae
GGGCAGGGGCATGACCGAACCGAGGATCTTCACGTCCGCCGAGGAGCTGCGCGCCGCGATCGGCGAGCCGCTCGGGCCGAGCGGGTGGCTGGAGGTGGACCAGAAGCGGATCGACCTCTTCGCCGACGCGACCGGCGACCACCAGTGGATCCACGTGGACCCGGAGCGGGCCGCCGCCGGCCCCTTCGGCACCACCATCGCGCACGGTTACCTGACCCTGTCCCTGCTGCCGAGCCTGGTGCCGCAGATCATGCGGGTCGAGGGCATGCGGATGGGCATCAACTACGGCCTGGGCAAGGTGCGTTTCCCCGCGACGGTGCCGGTCGGCTCGCGGCTGCGCGCCACCGCCGTGATCACGGAGGTCACGGAGGCGGGCGGCGGGGTGCAGGTCGCGGCGACGGTGACGGTCGAGCGCGAGGGCGGCGAGAAGCCGGTGTGCGTGGCGGAGTCGCTGTCCCGCTACTACTTCTGAGCCGCGCTATCGCTTCGGGGCGGTCCCGGCGGCGGGGCGCGCTCCCACCATCCGCAGGACGAGGTCGGCGTAGAGGGCGCCGACCTCGTCGGGCGTGCGCCGCCCGTCCACGTTGAACCAGCGGGCCACGTCGATGCACAGGGACAGGACGGCGAGGGTGGTGCCGGGGACGTCGGGGACGTCGAACTCCCCCGCCCGCACGCCCTCGGAGAGGATGCGCCGCACGGCGGCGTCGCTGCGGCGGCGCAGGGCGACGATCTCGGAGCGGTGCTCCGGGGCGAGGGCGTCGAGCTCGTACTGGACCACGCGCGCGGTCGTGTGGTGCGCGGCGTGCCAGCGGACGAAGGACCGTACGGCGGCGTCGAGCCGTTCGGCTGCGGCCGCCGGGGCGGAGGCAGCGGTCTCCAGGATCTCCAGGGCCTTGTCGTGGCCGATGCGGCTGATCCGGTGGAGCAGCTCTTCCTTGGTCTTGTAGTGGATGTAGAGGGCGGCCGGGCTCATCCCCGCGCGCCCGGCGATGTCGCGGGTGGTCGTCGCGTGGTAGCCGCGCTCCGCGAAGGCCTCGACGGCCGCCACGAGCAGCCGGCGGGCGGCGTCCGGGGTGACCTCCGACCACGCCTGGTAGCCGTCGGTGGTCTCCGCCGTGCTGTCCATTCGCTCACCCTCTCCGCCCTGTAGGAAGGGAACAGCCTACCGGAGGGTGAGCAAGCGCTTAGGAACCGCGCTGCGGGCGGGCCCCGGAAGGGCCCGGCGGCCCTCAGAAGGCGGAGACCCCGGTGCGGGCGCGCCCGATGAGCAGCTTCTGGATCTGGCTGGTGCCCTCGTAGAGGGTCATGACGCGGGCGTCGCGCAGCAGCTTCCCGGCCGGGTACTCGTCGATGTACCCGTAGCCGCCGTGCACCTGGAGGGCGTTGGAGGCGGCGCGCACGGCAGCCTCGGAGGCGAACAGCTTGGCGGTGGAGGCCTCGGTGGCGAAGGGCCGCCCGCGGTCGATCAGGTCGGCGACCCGCCAGGTCAGCAGCCGGGCGGCGTCGACGTCGACCGAGATGTCGGCGATCAGCTCCTGGACGAGCTGGTGGTGGGCGATCGGCTTGCCGAACTGCTCGCGCTGCCCGGCGTAGGAGACGGCCGCGTCCAGGGCCGCCTGGGCGATGCCGACGCAGCCGGCGGCCACCGACATCCGCCCCTTGGCCAGGGCGGACATGGCGACGGAGAAGCCCTTGCCCTCGGGGCCGAGCATCGCGGAGGCGGGGACGCGGACACCGTCGAGGGCGAGTTCGGCGGTGGCCTGGCCGCGCAGGCCGAGCTTGCCGTGGACCTCGCGGCGGGTCAGGGCGGGGGCGTCGGCGGGGACGAGGAAGGCGGAGATCCCGCGGTGGCCGGGGGTGGCGGGGTCGGTCCGGGCGAACAACAGGACCACGTCGGCCCAGGTCCCGTTGGTGATGAACATCTTGCTGCCGGTGATGACGTACGCGTCGCCCTCGCGCACGGCGCGGGTGGTGAGGGCGGCCGCGTCGGAGCCGGTGCCGGGCTCGGTCAGGCCGAAGCAGCCGAGGGCCTCGCCGGAGCAGAGGCGGGGCAGCCAGGAACGTTTCTGTTCCTCGGTCCCCCAGGCGGCGACGGTCTTGGCGACCAGGCCGAGGGAGACGGAGACGATGCCGCGCACGGCGGAGTCCCCGCGGCCGAGCTCCTCGGTGACCAGCGCGTAGGAGAGGTGGTCGCCGCCGGAGCCGCCGTACTCCTCGGGGACGGTGAGGCCGAGGAAGCCGACGTCCCCGAGCTTCTTCACGATCGCCCGGTCCACGCTCTCGGCGCGGTCCCAGTCGGCGGCGTACGGGGAGACCTCGCGCTCGGTGAACGCGCGGGCGAGCCGGCGCACGGCCTCCTGCTCCTCGCTGAGCTCCAGGTTCACGGGATTCCTCCGGGGCGTGGGGCGGCGGGCGGGCGTTTTAACTACCAGCGCTAGTTTATGCCGTGGCAGGGCCTACTATGTGGCGCATGGCCAGACCGCGCAAGCCCCTCCTCAGCCGGGACCGCATCGTCGAGGCGGCGGGCGAGCTGGTGGACGCGGAGGGGCTGGAGGCCGTCTCGACGCGGCGGCTGGCGGCCGCGCTCGGGGTGAGCGGGCCGTCCCTCTACAACCACTTCCGGACGAAGGACGCGATCCTGGAGGCGGTCGCGGACGCGGTGAGCGCGCGGGTCGACCTGTCGATGTTCGACGGGGTCGACGGGCCCTCCGACTGGCGGCCCGCCCTGCACGCCTGGGCCCACTCCTACCGCGCCGCCCTGGCCGACCACCCGAACATCGTCCCGGTACTGGCCCGGGGCCCGGGCCGCCGCCCCGCGGGGCTCCGCCTGGCGGACGCGGTGTTCGGCGCCATGACGGCGGCGGGCTGGCCCCCGGCGCAGGCGACCCGGATCGGCGCCCTGATGCGGTACTTCATCCTGGGCTCGGCCGTGGCCTCCTTCGCCCAGGGCTTCGTGGACGACGAGACCGCCTACGACCCGGCGGACTACCCGCACCTGGGCCAGGCCCACCTCCTGGCGGACCGCCGGCACGAGGTCGACGAGGGCGCCTTCGAAACGGGCCTGACGGCCCTCCTGGACGGCCTGACCCTCCAGTACGAGGCCCTCCGCCCCGAACCGCCCCGGCCCTGACACCCCGCCCCGCCGACAGGGAGCTGCCGGCTTCCAGTTCCGGCGGCGTTCGAGGCGCGGGGGCAGGGGCGGAGCCCGTGGAACTAGAACACGACCAGCGACCGCCCGCCCTTGCCCGAGACCATCGCCTCGAACGCCGCCGGGATCCCGTCGAGCCCGATCCGGTCGGTCACCATCGACCCCAGATCCAGCCGCCCCGCGCGAACGTGCTCGGCGATCACCGGCAGGTCCCGCGCGGGGTCGCTGTTCCCGTACACGCACCCGCTGAGCGTCCGCGCGAAGTGGAAGATCTCCAGCGCGTGGAAGCTCACCCGCTGCTCCTTCCCCCCGATCCCGACGACGGTCGTCCGTCCGCCCCGCCGCGTCGACTCCCACGCGGAGCGAATCGTCTCCGCCCGCCCCACGCACTCGACGGCCACGTCCGCCCCCTGCCCTCCGGTCAGCGCACGGACGTCCTTCGCCGTGGTCTCCGAGGCCAGGACGAACTCGGTGGCCCCGGCGGCCCGCGCCAGCTCCTCCTTGGCCGGGGAGACGTCGACGGCCACGACCGGCCCCGCCCCGGCGATCCGCGCCGCCTGGAGGGCGGCGAGGCCGACGCCGCCGACCCCGAACACCGCCACCGACTCCCCCGCCCGCACCCGCGCGCTGTGCTGCACGGCCCCGTAGCCGGTCAGCACCGCGCAGCCCAGCAGCGCCGCCTCCTGGAGCGGGATCCCGGCGGGCGCGGGCAGCACGCAGTTCGCCGCGACGACGGTCTCCTCGGCGAACGCGGCGACGTTCAGCCCGGGATGCAGCTCCACGCCCCCGGCGTCGTGGGCGTAGACCGCGCCGACCCCGGACAGGGCCTTGGCGCAGAGCCAGACCTCGCCGATCCGGCAGTGGTGGCACTCCCCGCAGGACGGCGCCCAGTTGAGCACCACCCCGTCGCCCGGGGCGACATGGGTCACCCCTTCCCCCACGGCGAGGACCGTCCCCGCGCCCTCGTGGCCGAGGACGGCGGGGACGGGCACCCGCATGGTGCCGTCGGTGAGGGAGAGGTCGGAGTGGCAGACCCCGGCGGCGGCGAGCCGGACCCGGACCTGCCCGGGTCCGGGATCGGGCAGCACGATCTCCCTTATCTCCAGCGGGGCTCCGACGGCGGGCAGGATGGCGGCGCGGACCATGGTCGTCGTCTCCGTGTCGTGTCTTCGGGGGCTCGGGCGTCTTCAGCGGGCCAGGCAGGGCGAGGCCGGTCAGGTCTGGGCTGGGCTGGGCTGGGCTGATCGGACTCAGAACTGCAGGGACTTGGTCTGGAGGTACTCCCCCAGGCCGTGCGGGCCCAGCTCGCGGCCCACGCCCGACTGCTTGTAGCCGCCGAAGGGGGCGAGCACGTTGAAACGGCCGCCGTTGATGTCCACCTGCCCGGTGTCCATCCGGCGCGCGAACGCCACGGCCGTCTCGGCGTCCGCCGCCCATACGGCGCCGCCGAGGCCGTAGACGGTGCCGTTGGCGATCCGCAGGGCGTCCTCCTCGTCCTGGTAGGAGAGGATCGACAGCACGGGGCCGAAGATCTCCTCCTGGGCGATGGTCATCTCGGGGGTGACGTCGGCGAAGACGGTCGGGGCGATGAAGTACCCGCGCTCGTGGGGCGCGTCGAGGCCGCCCGCGACCAGGCGCGCGCCTTCCTCCACGCCCGTGGCGATGTATCCGCGCACCCGGTCGCGCTGCTTGGCGTTGACGACCGGCCCGAGGCGGGTGCCCGGGTCCCGGGGGTCGCCCGAGGGGTAGTTGGCGACGGCGGCGGCCGCGAGGGCGACGGCCTCCTCGTACTGGTCCCGGTGGACGAGCATGCGGGTGAGCGCGTTGCAGCTCTGGCCGGTGTTGTTCATGACGTGTCCGACGCCCGCCGCGACGGCCTTGGCCAGATCGGCCCCGGGCAGGATGACGTTCGCCGACTTGCCGCCGAGCTCGAGGGCGACGCGCTTGACGGCTGCGCCGGCGATGGCGCCGATCTTCTTGCCGACGGCGGTCGAGCCGGTGAAGGAGACGAGGTCGACCCCTTCGTGCTCGGCCAGCGCCTGGCCGGCGACCGGACCGGTACCGGTCACCAGGTTGAAGACTCCGGCCGGGATGCCCGCCTCGTGCACGGCTTCGGCGAAGAGCTGTGCGGTCAGCGGGGTGTCCTCGGCCGGCTTGAGGACGATGGTGCAGCCGGCGGCGAGAGCGGGTGCCACCTTGGCAACGACCTGGTGCAGCGGATAGTTCCACGGCGTGATCGCCCCGACCACGCCGACCGGCTCCAGGAACACGGTGGAGTTCCCCAGCCGTTCCTCGAAGGCGTACGAGGCGGCCAGCTTGGCGTACGAGGCGGCCACCGCGATGGGTGCGCCGACGTGCACCGCCTCCGCGAAGCCGAGCGGGGAGCCCAGTTCGGCGGTGACGGTCTCGGCGATCTCGGTCCTGCGGGCGACGAGCACGTCCCGCAGGGCCCCGATCAGCGCGGCCCGCTCGGCCGCAGGGGTGGCCGCCCAGCCCGGGAAGGCCGCGCGGGCGGCGCGTACGGCCGCGTCCACGTCCTCGGCCGTACCGGCCGGGACGCCGCCGATGACCTGCTCGTCGGCCGGGTTGATCACCTCGATGCGGCCGGATCCGGCGGCGGGCCGCCATTCCCCGCCGATGTACATCCCGTCGTGGGCCTTCATCGCTATCCTCCCGAGCGCGCACGAGCGCGTAGACACGCTGACCTGACGTCCCCGACACCCTACAAACTAGCGCCGGTAGTTTTCGGACGGCCGGGGTCCCGGGGCTCAGATGATGCCGAAAAGCATCCCTGCGCCGAGGACCACGAGGGAGGTGAGGGCCGCCCATTTCACGGTGAAGCGGGTGTGGTCGCCGAACTCGACCCTGGCCATGCCGACGAGTACGTAGACGGCCGGAACCAGCGGGCTGGACATGTGCAGGGCCTGCCCGACCAGGGAGGCGCGGGCGATCTCGAGCGGGGGGACGCCATGGGCCGCGCCGGCCTCGGCCAGGACCGGCAGCACCCCGAAGTAGAAGCCGTCGTTCGACATGAAGTAGGTGAGGGGCAGGCTCAGCAGGCCCGTGACCAGGGCCATGTGCGGGCCCATGCCGTCGGGGATGGCGCCGACCAGCCAGTCGGCCATGTGCTTGACCATGCCGGTACCGGAGAGGACGCCGGTGAAGACGGCGGCCGCGAAGACCATGCCGGCGACATTGAGGACGTTGTCGGCGTGGGCGGCGATCCGGGCCTTCTGGTCGGGCATGTGCGGGAAGTTGACCGTCAGGGCGAGGGCGGCGCCCAAGAGGAACAGCACCGGGATGGGCAGCAGCTCCATGATCATCGCGGTGAGCAGGGCGGCGGTGAGGCCCGCGTTGAACCAATAGAGGCGGGGCCGGAGGGTCGGGCGGTGGGGGTCCAGGCCCTGCATGTCCTCGGGGGCCGGCGCGGGGCCTTCGGGGGCGGGCTCGGGCTCCGCGTCCGGGCCGGCGCCGCTCCCGCCGCCGGTGGCGGCACCCGCGCCCCCGGCGGCCGCCTTCGCACCGGATCCGGCCGCGACCAGGGATTCCGGCTCCCGCGCGGCCTCCTCGCCGGGCATGACGAGGGAGCCGACCCGGCGGCGCTCGCGGACGCCCAGGACGTAGGCCAGGACGAGGACGAAGACCAGGCCGGCGGCCAGGGCCGGGATCATGGGGACGAAGATGTCCGAGGCGTCGAGCTTGAGGGCGGTGGCGGCCCGGGCGGTGGGCCCGCCCCACGGCAGGGTGTTCATGACCCCGTTGGCGGTCGCGGCGACCCCCGTCATGACCACCAGGCTCAGGCCGAGCCGCTTGTAGAGCGGGTACATGGCCGAGACGGTGATCATGAAGGTGGTGGAACCGTCCCCGTCGAGGGAGACGACCGCCGCGAGGACGGCCGTGCCGACCACCACCCGCATGGGGTCGGCCTTGCAGAACCGCAGGATGCCCCGGACGACCGGATCGAAGAGACCGACGTCGATCATCACGCCGAAGTAGACGATGGCGAACATCAGCATGGCGGCGGTCGGCGCGAGCTTGCCGACGCCGTCGATGACGTAGTCCCCGAGGTGCGCGCCCTTTCCGGCGAAGACGCAGAAGAGCGCGGGGATGAGGACGAGCGCCGCGATGGGCGACATTTTCTTCATCATGATCAGGACCAGGAACGTCGCGATCATGGCGAAGCCGAGGAAGGTCAGCATGCAGGGAAGGTAGGTGCCGCCTCCTGGGGCCAACAAGACGTCCACGCGTGAGCAATACGAGCAAAACCCCAGCTCAGGGCAGGGGCGTCAGGGTGACGGGGAAGCCGTTGAGCACGGCGGTGCCCGACAGGGGGTCGAGGCGGCTGCCGTCGAGGAGCTGGTTCACGTTGACCCCCGGCGCGGCGCCGGCCACCGTGAGCCGGGTGCCGTCGCGGTCGTGGCCCCAGCCGTGCGGGAGGCTGACCACACCGGTGCGGACGGTGTCGGTGACCTCCACCGGGACGTCCAGGCTGCCGCCGTCCGCGGTGACCCGGGCCCGGCCGCCGTCGGCGAGGCCGAGCCGGTCGGCGTCCCGGGGGTGGACCTGGAGGGTGCAGCGGTTGGAACCTCCGACGAGGGCCGGGACGTTGTGCAGCCAGCTGTTGTTGGACCGCAGGTGGCGGCGGCCCACGAGCACCAGGGCGGCGGGGCGTTCGGTGAGCGCCGCGCGCAGCCGTGGCAGCTCGGCGGCGATCGGGTCCGGCAGCAGCTCGATCCTGCCGCTGCGGGTCCTCAGCAGTCCGGGGAGCCGGGGCTCCAGCGGGCCCAGGTCGATGCCGTGGGGGTGCGCGAGGAGCCGTTCGAGGCTGAGCCCTCGGTCCGCCGTCTCGGGCCCGGCGGTCCCGAACAGGTCGCCGTACGGCCCGAGCCGGAGCATCAGGTCGAGCCTGCGCTCGGGGCCGTTCTCACCGGTCAGCATCGCCTCGAGGCGGGCCGGATCGGCTCCGTGCAGGGGGGAGTCGCGGTCGGCGGTCTCCTTGGCGAGGGCGGCCCGGACCGCCATGTCGTCGACGGCGGAGGGCTCGGCGGAGCCGTGCATGCCGGAGACGGCCAGGACGAGGCGGGCGAGGATCTCGCACTCGTCGAGCCGGTCCGCTTCCAGGGGGACGGCGGGGCGGGTGTAGCGGACCTGGTTGCGGATGGCGAACCCGTTGAAGGAGAAGTCGTGGTGCGCGGTCCGGGAGGGCGGCGGCGGGGGCAGCACGACGTGGGCGTGGCGGGAGGTCTCGTTCAGGTAGGGGTCGACGCTGATCATGAAATCGAGGCCGGCCAGTGCCGCGTCGAGGCGCCGCCCGTCGGGGGCCGACAGGACGGGGTTGGCGGCGATGCTGATCACGGCGCGGATGCGCCCCTCCCCCGGCGTTTCGATCTCCTCGGCCAGTGCGGCGGTGGGCAGTTCGCTCTTGGCCTCGGGGTGCCCGCTGACCCTGCTGTGCCAGCGGCCGAGGGCGAAGCCCCTGCCCGGGCCGGCGGGGCGGGGCCGCGGGCCGGTGGCGGGGAGCGGGAAGAGGGCCCCGCCGGGGCGGTCGAGGTTGCCGGTGAGCACGTTCAGGACGTCCCGCCCGTAGACGGCGGCGGTCGGCGAGGCCGCGAGCTCCCGGGCGAGGGTGCGGATCTCCTCGGCCGGCAGGTCGCAGGCGGGGGCGACGGCCTCAGGAGTGAAACTCGCGAGGGCGTCGGCGAGTTCCCCGAGTCCCTCGATGTGGTCCGCGAGCGCGCCGGGCGCGGTGAGCTTCTCGTCCAGGAGGGTGTGCGCGAGCGCCGCCAGCAGCAGGGCGTCGCTGCCGGGGCGGGGGGCGAGGTGGCGGTCGGCGAGCCGGGCGGTGCGGGTGCGGCGCGGGTCGACGACGACGAGCGTGCCGCCCTTGGCGCGCAGGGCCTTGAGCCGGCCGGGGAAGTCGGGGGCGGTGCACAGGGAGCCGTTGGACTCGACGGGGTTGGCGCCGATCAGCAGGAGGAAGTCGGTGCGGTCCAGGTCGGGGACCGCGATGGCGAAGGGGTCGCCGAACAGGAGTCCGCTGGAGACGTGCTTGGGCATCTGGTCGAGGGTGCTGGCCGTGAAGAGGTTGCGGGTGCCCAGGGCCTTGAGGAGGAGCGGCGGGTAGAGGGCGCCGGCCATGGTGTGGGCGTTGGGGTTGCCGAGGACGACGCCGACGGACTGGGCCCCGTGTTCCCCGACGAGGGCGGGTACGGCGGCGGCTATGGCCTCGTACGCCTCCTCCCAGGTGGCTTCCCGCAGTTGGCCGTCCCGGCGGACGAGGGGGGTGCGCAGCCGGTCGGGGTCGGAGTCGAGGGCGCCGAAGGCGGCGCCCTTGGGGCAGATGAAGCCGCGGCTGAAGACGTCGTCGCGGTCGCCTCGGGCGCCGGTGACGGTGGTTCCCTCGATGGTGAGGGTGAGGCCGCAGGTGGCTTCGCAGAGCGGGCAGATACGCGGGGCGGTGCGGGGCATGGGCCCTCCCGGGGGCGGCAGGCGGCGGCGCGGGCGCGGACCGGCGGGGCCGGCTTCACGGCGGCGCGGGCCCGCGGGCGCCCCGAGCATACCGACCGGTAGGCACGGTGGGGAGGGGGGCGTGCGGCCGGTCGGGTCCCGCCGGGCGCGGCGAGGGCGGGCGCAAGGCGGGAGCGCGGGGCGGGGCGGGCGCGGCGGCGGCGGCCGGGTCAGTCCAGGAC
>NZ_JZWV01000802.1 GCF_000966975.1 Streptomyces katrae
GGTCAGTCCAGGACGCGGGCCAGGTAGGCGTGCATCATCGCCCGGGTCTCGTCGACGATCCCCGGGTCACCGGCCGGGTCGGACCGGAAGGCCAGTTGCACGAGGGCGTCCGTCGCCTCGACGGCCACCAGGACCGCCCGCCCGAGGACCGGGTCGGGGGTGAGCCCGAGGTGGCCGCACAGGAGCGTGGTGAGCCGGGCCGCGACCTGGTGGTTGGGGTCGGCGTCCGGGCCCTCGGCGGGCGGGGCGGGCACCCCGAAGTCGACCAGGGCGAAGCCGGGGACGGTCCGCTTCATGGCCAGGTACTCGTCCAGCACCGCGTCCACGACGGGCCGCCAGTGGGTGGCGGGGACCAGGGCGAGCCGGGCCGTGATGCCCTCGGCGTACCGGTCGAGGTTGCGCTGGGCCAGGGCGGCGGCCATGGCCCGCTTGTTGCCGAAGAAGCGGTACACCGAGCCGATGGGCACGCCGGCGCGCAGGGCGACGGCGCGGGTGCTCAGGTTCTCGTACCCGGTCTCGTCGAGGACCCGGTCTCGTCGAGGAGTTCGGCGCAGGCGTCGAGGATCCGGGCGAGGCGGTCGGCGCTGCGCTGCTGGACGGGGGCCCGGCGCAGGGGGTGGGCTGGAGGCACGGGATCCATCATGCCCTTCCCGGCGGCGCTCAGTTCAAGAGGAGGCTGAGCCCGCCGATGGTGTACGTGATCATCAGCGCGAGCAGGGGCAGTTGTCCGGCGACGGCTCTGGCGGGTGGGAAGAGGCGTACGGAGCGGTCGTGGGCGGCGATCACGCCGAGTATGTGTCCGGTGACGACGGCGATCACCTGGAGGGCGGCGAGGCCCCCGGAACCCAAGGGGGGACTGGGATCGGGGCCGTTGTCAGTGCCGAGTGCCATGCTTACTGTGCGTGGTCCTTCGGTGACGAGGAGGGAGAAGTAATGGGCGATGAGATAGCCGAGGGCGATCGGCACGAGTGAGTGGGCGAAGGCGGTCAGCGGGCGGGGGTGCGGGCCGCTGACGAGGCGGGTGGCTCCCGCGCACAGGCAGTAGAGGGTGGCGACGAGGGCGATGGAAGCGAGCAGTCCGAGCGTGGCCGTGGGGGTGCGGCCGAGGGGGGAGGTCTGAACGGCGTTGATCCAGGAGGGGTTGTCGGAGTAGCCGTCGTAGGCGGTGGAGCCGAGGAGGACGCAGACGGTGGCGACGAGTCCGGGCCGCTCGGGCGTCGCGTCGAGTCCGTGGAAGGGGTTGCGCAGGACGAGGCGGCCGTCGTGGCGGCGGCCCAGGGGGGAGAGGCGGGACAGGAGGCCGGAGTAGGCCTCGAAGGCGTCGGCGCCGGTGAACCAGCCCTCGCCGAAGCGGGCGGCTAGCAGCAGGTGCACGGCGGTGTAGCCGGTGAGGGCGATCAGGAGGGAGGTGGTGGACGCGGGATCGGGAGAGACCAGTTCGAGCCAGGTGAAGGCGAACAGCCCGGCGGCGGCGGGCCATTGGCCGAGTCCGGGCGGCAGGGGGCGGCCGGACTCGGGCGGGCGGCGGCGGGCCCGGGCGAGGAGGCGGTGCAGGGTGCGGAGCGGGTTGAGCAGGCGCCAGACGGGGCCGAGGAGGAGGGAGGCGGGCACGAGTCCGACCCACAGCAGGACGTAGACGGCGCCCGGGGCGGGGTTGCGGGCCGGGTCGTCGGGACCGAGGAGGAGGTGGAGGAGCACGGCGAGGGCTGCGGCGAGACCCAGCCCGCGCAGGGCGGTGCGGGTGGCCGGCGCGTCGGCCACCCGCTGGAACCCGGCGGGCAGGGCGAGGCCGGAGCGGTCGCCGCGGAAGCGGGACGCGGACCAGAGGAGACCGAGTGCGAGGAAGGAGACGAAGAGCGCGGTGAAGGCGCCGGCGAAGGCGTAGAAGGGGGAGATCGGCAGGTCGTGCTGGGAGCCGATCCCGTGCGCGAGGAGGGTCGACGGGCCGGCCGGGCGGGGCGTCATCGGACGAGGAGCTGGGTCAGGACGAGTCCGGACTCGTGGGTCTCGACCTCGAAGAGGCCCGTGCGGTCGGCCGTGAGGACCAGGGTGGCCTCCTGGCCCGCCGGCAGGGCGAGTTCCTTGTCGTAGCCGTGGACGTGCAGGGTGTCGGCGCGGTCGCTGGTGACGCGCAGGGCGATCCGCTCGCCGCGCCTCAGCTCGGTGCGGCCGGTGGGCGGGGACACCTTGCCGTCGCGGACGGTGAGGGTGACGGTCCGGTCGGCCTGGGGTGCCTGCGGGGGCGGCGGGGTGCCGGTGGGGGCGGGTGCGGGGTGGCTGTGGGACTCCTGGCCCCGGGGGCCCGCGGTCAGCTGCACCGCCGTCTCGACGGGTTTGCCGGCGACGGCCCAGGCCGTGTGGTCGTCGGCGTAGAGGCGGACGGTCAGGGTGTGCGCGCCCTCGGGCACCTGCGCCGCGGGCAGGTGGAACCAGGGGCCGTACACGCGGGCCGCCGGTGCTGTCGGGGGTGAAGCGGAAGTGGGCCACGCCCAGCTGGAGGTTCCAGCCGTCCTCGGAGTCGGGGCGGGCGGTGAGCCGTACCTCCGGCGCGCCCTGGGCCGGCACCTCGCGCAGGCGGCGCCCGCTGCCGTCCTGGGTGCCGAGCAGGGTGCCGACGTCGCCGGAGGCCTGTTCGTGGGTGGTGCCGGGTTTGTGGTGGGTGGTGGCGCGGCCGCCGCAGCCGGTGGCCGCGCCGCCCACGAGCAGCAGGAGCAGCGCGGCCAGCGCGGCCCTGCGGAGGGGCCGGCGCCGCGGGCGGGCCCGTTGGGCGGCGGCCCGGCAGCTGTCGCACGGGACGTGGGGGTCGGCGGGATCGGTCACTGCGGGCCTCCGGTCGCCGGGTGGCGGGCTCCCGTCCTGCGGAGCGGGGTGGGGGTGGGGGGCTTCATGCCTTGCCGTCCGCGGCGGGCGGGGTCGGGTGCTCGGTGGAGGTGTCCAGGGCCGGGGCGGGGCCCGCC
>NZ_JZWV01000803.1 GCF_000966975.1 Streptomyces katrae
GGAGGAGGACGATCAGGCCGCCGGCCAGGCCCAGCGCCCCCGAGACCACGAACGTCTCCCGCAGGCCGCTCGCGAACGCCGCGTCGATCCACTCCCGCGCCCCGGGCACGGACCCCAGCAGCCGTCCCGCCCCGCCGGAGGCAAGGGCGTCGGCGGTGCCGGCCGGCCGGCCGGAGAGGCCGTCCGCCAGACCGGCGTGGAACACGCCGCCCAGCACCGCGATGCCCAGGGCCGTGCCCAGCTGCCGCGAGGTGTTCAGGACACCGCCGGCCATCCCCGCCCGGGCCGGCGGCACCGCCCCCATGGCGGTGGCCGCCAGCGCCGGCATGGACACGCCCACGCCGACCCCGGTCAGCGCCAGCCCCGGCACCAGCGCGGGCCAGCTGTCGCCGGCGTCCAGCATCCAGGCCTGGAGCAGCGCTCCCCCGCCGATCAGCAGCAGCCCGCCGCCGATGGTCAGCCGCGCGGAGACCCCGTGCAGCAGCCGCCCGGCCACCGCCGCGACGACGAAGGCCGCCAGGCTCATCGGCACCAGCGCCAGACCCGCGCCCACCGGGGTCATCCCCTCGGCGGACTGCAGCCACAACGAGACGTACATCAGGTACGAGAACGCCGCCCCGGAGGTCAGCAGTCCGGCGGTCATGACCGCCGCGAAGGCCGGGCTGCGGAAGAGCGAGAGGTCCAGCATCGGGTGGGAGCCGCGCAGCTCGACGAGGACGAAGGCGGCGAAGGCGACGGCGGCCAGGGCGAACAGCCCCAGGGTGGCGGGCGAGGTCCAGCCGTCCTCACCGGCCCGGATCAGCGCGTACGTCAGGGCACCGGCCCCCACCGTGAAGGCGGCCATGCCGGGCAGGTCCAGCCCCCGGGCCCGCGGGTCGCGGGACTCCGCCACCGCCCTGAGGGTCACGAACACGGCCAGGGCGCACAGCGGCAGGTTGATGAAGAAGATCCAGCGCCAGCCGAAGTGCTCCGTGAGCAGCCCGCCGACGATCGGCCCGGCCGCCGCCGCGGCGCCGTTGACCGCGCCCCAGACGCCGAAGGCCACCCCGCGGTCGCGCCCCTGGTAGGAGGCGCTGAGCAGGGCCATGGAGGTGGCGGCCATCGCCGCGCCCCCGACGCCCTGGACGGCGCGGAAGGCGATCAGCGCGCCCGGGCCGTCGGCCAGGCCGCAGACGAGGGAGGCGCCGGCGAAGAGCACGAGCCCACCGAGGTAGACCCGGCGGCGGCCGATCCGGTCGGCGAGCGAGCCCGAACCGAGCAGCAGGGCGGCCAGGGCGAGGGCGTAGATGTCCATCACCCACTGGAGCCCGGAAAAACCGGTGTGCATGTCGGCGGCCATGTCCGGGAGGGCGACGGTCACGATCGTGACGTCGACCAGGAGCATGAACGCCCCGATGCACACCGCCGTCAGGGGCAGCCATTTGCGCACGGGGATTCTCCTCTGCTTCTTCCGAGCCGGGGTCGTCGATGCCCGGCGGGGTCGTCTCTGGGGTCGCCCCAACCGTGGCAGCGGACTCCTGAATCACCCACCCGGAAGCATGGTCATGCAGGATTCCTCCTGTCGAAGGGCCTGAGATGATGGAAACCATGCATCCCATGCAGCAGCGGGCCGGAAGCCGCCCCACCGAGCTGGACCCCTTCGACCGGACCCTCGCCCACGCCCTGTCCATCGACGGCCGGGCCCCTTTCAGCAGGCTCGCCGAGGTGCTGGAGGTCTCGGACCAGACCGTGGTGCGCCGTTACCACCGGCTGCGCGGCAACGGTCTGCTCCGGGTCGTCGGACTGCCCGTCGGCAGCCGGGTCGGGCTGTTCGAGTCCTGGCTGCGCGTGCAGTGCGCACCGGACGCGGCGGTCGCGGTGGCCGAGGCGCTGGCCCGCCGGCCGGACATCGCGTGGGTGTCGCTGAACTCGGGCGGTACGGAGATCCACTGCATGACCCGGGCCCGGACCCGCGAGGACCGCGACGCCCTGCTCCTGGAGAAGCTGCCCCGCACCCGGCGGGTGACGGCCATCAGCGCGCACACCGTGCTGCGCAAGTACATAGGCGGCCCCGGGGTCTGGGCGGGGCTGCAGGGACTGCGGCCGGACCAGGTCGCGGCGCTGCGCCCGCCGGGGCCCGCACCGGAGTACCAGGGGGCGCGCTACGCT
>NZ_JZWV01000804.1 GCF_000966975.1 Streptomyces katrae
GTACCAGGGGGCGCGCTACGCCCTCGACGAGGCCGAGCTGGCACTGCTGGGGGTGCTGCGGCAGGACGGCCGGGCGGGCTATCCGGAACTGGCCCGCGCCTCGGGGCTGTCGGAGTCCACGGCCCGGCGCCGGCTGGAGCGGCTGCGGGAGCGCGGGGCGGTCTACTTCGACGTGGAGATCATCCCGGAGCACCTGGGGTTCGAAACGGACACCTCGCTGCTGCTGACCGTCCCGCCGGCCCGGCTGGCGGAGGTGGGGGCGGCATTGGGGAGCCACCCGGAGGTGCCGTTCGCGGCGGCCATCACGGGGGCGGCGAACCTGCTGGCCGTGGTGCTGTGCCGGGACACCGACGCGCTGTACACGTACCTGACCGAGCGCATCGGCGCGGTGCCCGGCGTCGGGCAGGTGGAGGTGATCCCGAACCTGCGGACCATCAAGCGGGCCGGGATGCTGGTCGAGGACGGGCGGCTGGTGGACCCTCCGCCCGCCCCCTGACCCGGCCGGGGCCGCACCGCCGCCCGGGCCGCGGCACGGCGCGGGCCTCAGCGCAGCACGACTCCGCCCGCCCGGTCGGGCTCCGCCACCGGGCCCGCGACCAGGCCCAGTTCGGCCGGGGTCGCCAGCAACGGGTGCGTGGGCAGCACCCGGACCGTGTAGCCGAAGGGGCCCGTCCGGTCGAGGGCGAGCGGGCCCTCGTACACCCAGCGTCCCTCCAGGTCGGGCCCGGCGGCGGGCTTGAGCGGGAAGGCCCGCCCGTCCTTGATCACGTCCTGGGCGTCGACCCGGCCCGCGACGGCCTGCACCTCCACGTCCTCCGGCACGAGCGCGTCGAGCGCCACCCTCACCCGCAGGGTCAGGGTGGCCCCCAGCTCGGCGGTGCCGCCCACGGGCGTGGCGGCGACGGCCTCCACGTGCTCGACGGCCACCCTCGGCCAGGCGGCCCGGATGCGCCCCTTCCACCAGGCCAGGTCCCGGGCCGCGTCGGCGGTCAGGGCGCGGTGGGAGAGCGCGGCGGGGGCGTAGAGCCGCTCCACGTACTCCCGTACCATCCGCCCCGCGAGCACCTTCGGGCCCAGGGACACCAGGGTGCGCCGGACCATCTCGATCCACCGGTCGGGCAGCCCGGTGCGGCCGGCCCGGTCGTAGAAACGGGGGGCCACCCGGTTCTCGATCAGCTCGTAGAGGGCGTTGGCCTCCAGGTCGTCGCGCCGCTCCTCGTCCGTGCCGAGGCCGTCGGCCGTCGGGATGGCCCAGCCGAAGTCGGGCTCGAACCACTCGTCCCACCAGCCGTCCAGGACCGACAGGTTGAGGCAGCCGTTCAGCGCGGCCTTCATCCCGCTGGTCCCGCAGGCCTCCAGCGGCCGCAGCGGGTTGTTGAGCCAGACGTCGCAGCCCGGGTAGAGCTTCTGCGCCATGGCCATGCCGTAGTCGGGCAGGAAGACGATCCGGTGGCGTACGCGCGGGTCGTCCGAGAAGCGCACCAGTTCCTGGACGAGCCGCTTGCCGCCGTCGTCCGCCGGGTGCGCCTTGCCCGCGACGACGATCTGTACCGGGCGGTCGGGGTCGAGCAGCAGGGCGCGCAGCCGCTCGGGGTCGCGCAGCATCAGGGTGAGCCGCTTGTACGAGGGGACGCGGCGGGCGAAGCCGATGGTCAGGACGTCGGGGTCGAGGACGGTGTCCACCCAGCCGAGTTCGGCGTCGGCTGCGCCGCGCTGCTTCCAGGAGGCGCGCAGCCGGTCCCGTACCTCCTGGACGAGCTGCTCGCGCAGGGAGCGCCGTACGTCCCACACGTCCTGGTCGGTGATCTGCGCGACGGCGTCCCAGCGGGTGGAGCCGCCGACGGCGAGGGCGTCCTCGGTGCGTCCGGCGCCGATCTGGCGGGCGCCGAGCCGCATCACCTCGGGGGCGACCCAGGTCGGGGCGTGCACCCCGTTGGTCACGGAGGTGATGGGCACGTCTGCCGGGTCGAAGCCCGGCCAGAGCCCGGCGAACATGTCCCGGCTGACGGCGCCGTGGAGGGTGGAGACCCCGTTGGCGCGCTGGGCGAGGCGCAGGCCCATGACCGCCATGTTGAACACCCCGGGGTCGCCGCCGGGGTAGGACTCGGCGCCGAGTTCCAGGATCCGTTCGACGGGTACGCCGGCCAGTTCGGCCCCCTCGCCGAAGTGGCGGGCGACGAGGGAGCGCTCGAAGCGGTCGATGCCCGCCGGGACGGGGGTGTGGGTGGTGAAGACGGTCCCGGCGCGGACGGCCTCGACGGCGGCTTCGAAGCCGAGGCCGCGTTCCCCTTCCAGTTCCCTTATGCGTTCGAGGCCGAGGAAGCCGGCGTGTCCCTCGTTGGTGTGGAAGACCTCGGGGTCGGGGTGGCCGGTGATGCGGCAGTAGGTGCGGACGGCGCGGACGCCGCCGATGCCGAGGAGCATCTCCTGGAGGAGGCGGTGGTCGCTGCCGCCGCCGTAGAGCCGGTCGGTCACGTCGCGGGCGCCGGCGTCGTTGTCCTCGACGTCGGAGTCGAGGAGGAGCAGCGGGACGCGGCCGACACGGGCCTGCCAGATGTGCGCGTGCAAAGAGCGGCTGCCGGGGAGGGCGAGGGTCACCCGGGCGGGGGTGCCGTCCTCCTGGCGGAGCAGGGAGAGGGGCAGTTCCTGGGGGTCGAGGACCGGGTAGTGCTCCTGCTGCCAGCCGTCGCGGGAGAGCGACTGGCGGAAGTAGCCGTGCCGGTAGAGCAGGCCGACGCCGATGACGGGGACGCCGAGGTCGCTGGCGGCCTTGAGGTGGTCGCCGGCCAGGATCCCGAGGCCGCCGGAGTACTGGGGCAGGGCTGCGGTGATGCCGAATTCGGGGGAGAAGTAGGCGATGGCGGCGGGGAGGAGGCCGCTGTTCTCATGGGTCTGGTACCACCTGCCGCCGTGGACGTAGTCGTCGAGGTCGGCGACGGCCACGGCGCGCCGGCGCAGGAAGCGCCGGTCGGCGGCGAGTTCGGCGAGCCGGGCGGCGGACACGGAGCCGAGCAGCCGGACCGGGTCGCCGCCGGCGGCCTGCCAGCCCTCGGGGTCGACGGATTGGAAGAGTTCGCGGGTTTCCGTGTGCCACGACCAGCGCAGGTTGCGCGCGAGTTCGGCGAGTGGCACGAGGGGCTCGGGGAGGACGGGGCGCACGGTGAATCGACGGATAGCCTTCACGTGTTCCACCTTCGCAGGGGATGACGGATCGGAACGGCCGCACCACGCTGTGCAGGCACGCAACGCCCCCGGAAGGCTAGCGCCGGACCCGGTCGCCGGGTGGCCGTTCGTCCAACAGGTCGTCCAGGTACGGGCGCAGCGAGGGCGCCACGAGGCCTCGTTCGAGGCCGCGCAGCAGGACGAGGACGGGCGCGGAGACGAAGTACCCGAGCCTCAGCAGGGCGTGCAGTTCGCCCTGCCGCGCTTCCGGGTCGGTCTCGGCGACGGCGGCGCGCGCCAGGGCGGCGCACAGCCGGCGGCCGTCGTCCCCGTCCCAGGCGTCGGGCCGGTCGGCGGCCTCCTCGGCGGCCAGGCACCGCACCCGGGGGTCGGGGTCCCGCAGCCGGCGGACGCACTCCCGGGCGCGGGGGTCGGCTTCGAGCCGGTCCCACTCCTCCAGTCCGCGGGCGCCGGCCCCGGACAGCAGCACCCGGGCGGTGCTGCCGGCGTCCAGCCGGTCGACGGCCCGCCCGTAGAGCTCGATCCGTTCGAGGACCACCCATGCCCCGTCGGGGGTGCGCAGCCGCGACCCGGTACGGGGGGTACCGCGCAGGCAGCGCACCACGGCGAGGGTGGCGGGCCCGCCGGGGGTGACGGGTGCGGAGACCTGGAGCCGGCCGGCCCGCGCGAGGAGCCGTTCCAGCACGGGCGGCGCGGGCCACAGGAGGCCGAGCCGCTGGAGCCCGAGGTCGCTGATCCCGGCCTCGACGGCGACGAGCGCGCCGAGCTGGGCCTCCAGTGCGCCGGGGTCCTCCTCGGCGCAGGCGGCCTCGACGAGCACCCCGGCCAGTTCCGCCTCCGCCCCGGGGTCCCACACCGCTCCGCTCACCCGGCGGGCGGCGTCGGCGCGCTGCCGGGGGTTGGGATGCACGAGCTGCTCGGTCAGGCCCATGCCGCGCATTCTCGCGCGGATCGCGCGCCCGGGTGACCCCTTCCGAAGTGCTGAAACACCGTCAGTCCGGTCGCGGGCGGCCGGGGCGGGCCGCCCGGTCCCGGGGGGTGCCCACGGGGCGCGAGGTGTCAGCGTGACGGGGGGTGCGGGGGTGTCCCGTTGGACGTCACTTGGTCATCACCGACTTGACGGAGCCTCGACCGATGTCGACCAGGGCCTTGGGGAATCGGGCGCTCCCTACGTACGAGTAGTTGACCGACAGCACGGATTGGGCGCTGGGAGATTGGGAAGGGCTGAGCGGGTACACGCGGTACACGCACGGCGCACCCTCCCCCGACCTTCTCCCGCCACCCGAGTGAACGCGGACAGGAGCGGCCATGCCCGCAGCCCAGCCGTCTTCCGAGCGGCTAGAAACAGAGCGAACAGAGCGTGCACTACCAGCCGCGATCCCGGCTGGCCCGTCACCGAGCCCTGCGAACTGCCCCCAGGTGATCCCATCATGATCGGTCGCATTCCCGTGCTGGACGTCCTCCCCGCCGTCGACTGCGGCGCCAGACCCGCCAAAGCGGTGGTGGACGAGGTATTCGAGATTTCCGCCACCGTGTTCCGGGAGGGCCACGACGCCGTTTCCGCACATGTGGTGCTGCGCGATCCCAGTGGGCGGCTGCGGCCGCCGGTGCCGATGCGCGAGCTGGCCCCCGGTACCGACCGGTGGGGGGCCCGGGTCTCCGCCGAGCTGGAGGGGAGGTGGACCTACACCGTCGAGGCGTGGAGCGATCCGGTCGCGACCTGGCGGGCCCACGCCGCGGTGAAGATCCCGGCGGGTCTCGACACGGACCTGGTGCTCCTGGAGGGGGCCGAGCTCTACGAGCGGGCCGCTGCGAAGGTTCCCAAGCGCGACGGGCGCGAGGCCGTGCTGGCCGCGGCCGAGGCGATGCGCGACGAGGACCGGCCGGTCGAGGTGCGCTACGCGGCCGCGCTCGACCCGGCCGTCGACGCGGCGCTCGCCCGGCGGCCGTACCGGGAGCTGGTGACCTCCGCGAAGGCGCTGCCCCTGATCGTCGAGCGCAAGCGGGCCCTCTTCGGCTCCTGGTACGAGATGTTCCCCCGCTCCGAGGGAGCGGTGGTGGAGCCCGGCTCGGCTCCCGTGAGCGGTACGTTCCGGACTGCCGCCGACCGGCTTCCGGCCATTGCCGCGATGGGTTTCGACGTGGTGTACCTGCCGCCGATCCACCCGATCGGGTCGACCTTCCGCAAGGGGCCCAACAACACGCTTTCGGCCGGGAGTTGGGACCCCGGCGTGCCGTGGGCCATCGGCTCCCCGGAGGGCGGGCACGACGCCGTCCACCCGGACCTGGGGACGCTGGAGGACTTCGACGCCTTCGTGGCGCGCGCCCGTGACCTCCGGATGGAGATCGCGCTGGACTTCGCCCTGCAGTGCTCCCCGGACCACCCGTGGGTGGAGAAGCACCCGGAGTGGTTCCGCCACCGTGCCGACGGGACGATCGCCTACGCCGAGAACCCGCCGAAGAAGTACCAGGACATCTACCCGGTCCACTTCGACACCGACATGGCCGGGATCGTCGAGGAGACCTGCCGGATCCTGCGCCACTGGATGGACCACGGGGTCCGGATCTTCCGGGTGGACAACCCGCACACCAAGCCGGTCGTCTTCTGGCAGAAGGTGATCGCGGACATCAACAAGTCCGACCCCGACGTCATCTTCCTGGCGGAAGCTTTCACCCGGCCCGCGATGATGCGCGCGCTGGCCTCGGTCGGCTTCCAGCAGTCGTACACGTACTTCACCTGGCGCAACACCAAGGCCGAGCTGACGGAGTACCTGACCGAGCTGTCCGGGACCCGTTCGGCCTCCGTGATGCGGCCGAACTTCTTCGTCAACACGCCGGACATCCTGCACGAGTACCTCCAGAAGGGTGGCCGCCCCGCCTTCGAGGTCCGCGCGGTCCTGGCCGCCACCCTCTCCCCCACCTGGGGCGTCTACTCCGGCTACGAGCTGTGCGAGAACGAGCCGGTGCGCGAGGGCAGCGAGGAGTACCTGAACTCCGAGAAGTACGAGCTGCGCCCCCGCGACTGGGCGGCGGCCGAGCGCGAGGGCCGCTCCATCGCCCCGCTGATCACGGCCCTGAACCGGTTGCGCCGGCGCAACCCGGCCCTCCAGCAGCTGCGGGACATCCACTTCCACACGACCGACAACGAACAGGTGATCGCCTACTCGAAGCACGCCGGAGGCAATTCCGTACTGGTGGTCGTCAACCTCGATCCGCACCACACCCAGGAGGCGACGGTCTCGTTGGACATGCCGGTACTCGGCCTCGACTGGCACGGGTCCCTCGCGGTGCGCGACGAGCTCACCGGCGAGACCTATCACTGGGGCAGGGCGAACTACGTGCGCCTGGAACCGGGCCGTACTCCCGCGCACGTCCTGGCCGCCCTGCGACCGTCCCCGCCCACCGGAGGGTCACCCACCACATGATGATCAACGATCCCGTCCCCGACACCTTCGAGGACACCCCCGTCAAGGACCGCGACCCCGACTGGTTCAAGCGGGCCGTCTTCTACGAGGTCCTCGTCCGCTCCTTCCACGACAGCAACGGCGACGGCGTCGGGGACCTCAAGGGGCTCACCCAGAAGCTGGACTACCTCCAGTGGCTGGGCATCGACTGCCTCTGGCTGCCGCCGTTCTTCGCCTCGCCGCTGCGCGACGGGGGCTACGACGTCTCCGACTACACCTCCGTGCTCCCCGAGTTCGGAGACCTCGCCGACTTCGTGGAGTTCGTGGACGCGGCGCACAGCCGCGGCATGCGGGTGATCATCGACTTTGTCATGAACCACACCAGCGACCAGCACGAGTGGTTCCAGCAGTCCCGCAAGGACCCGGACGGTCCCTACGGGGACTACTACATGTGGGCGGACAACGACAAGCAGTACCAGGACGCCCGCATCATCTTCATCGACACCGAGACCTCGAACTGGACCTACGACCCGGTCCGCAAGCAGTACTACTGGCACCGCTTCTTCTCGCACCAGCCGGACCTCAACTTCGAGAACCCGGCCGTGCAGGAGGAGATCATCTCCGCGCTGCGGTTCTGGCTCGACCTCGGCATCGACGGCTTCCGGCTCGACGCCGTGCCCTACCTGTACGCCGAGGAGGGCACCAACTGCGAGAACCTGCCCCGCACCCACGCGCTCCTCAAGCGGGTCAGAGCGGAGATCGACGCGCACTACCCGGACACCGTCCTGCTCGCCGAGGCCAACCAGTGGCCCGAGGACGTCGTGGACTACTTCGGGGACTACGCGGCCGGCGGGGACGAGTGCCACATGGCCTTCCACTTCCCGGTCATGCCGCGCATCTTCATGGCCGTGCGCCGCGAGTCGCGCTACCCCGTCTCGGAGATCCTGGCCAAGACCCCGGCGATCCCGGACCGCTGCCAGTGGGGCATCTTCCTGCGCAACCACGACGAGCTCACCCTCGAAATGGTCACGGACGAAGAGCGCGACTACATGTACTCCGAGTACGCCAAGGACCTCCGGATGCGCGCCAACATCGGCATCCGGCGCCGGCTCGCACCGCTCCTGGACAACGACCGCAACCAGATCGAGCTGTTCACCGCCCTGCTGCTGTCCCTGCCCGGCTCGCCGATCCTCTACTACGGCGACGAGATCGGCATGGGCGACAACATCTGGCTGGGCGACCGCGACGGCGTGCGCACCCCGATGCAGTGGACCCCCGACCGCAATGCCGGTTTCTCCTCCTGCGATCCGGGAAGGCTGAACCTGCCGGTCATCATGGACCCGGTCTACGGGTACACGGTCACCAACGTCGAGGCGGCCATGGCGTCGCCCTCCTCGCTGCTGCACTGGACCCGCAGGCTCATCGAGATCCGCAAGGTGAACCCCGCCTTCGGCCTCGGCTCGTACACCGAACTGCCCTCGTCCAACCCGGCCGTCCTCGCGTTCCTGCGCGAGTACGGGGACGACCTGGTGCTGTGCGTGCACAACTTCTCGCGCTTCGCACAGCCGACCGAGCTGGACCTGCGGTCCTTCAACGGGCGGGTCCCGGTGGAGCTCACGGGCGACGTGCGCTTCCCGCCGATCGGTGAATGGCCGTACCTGCTGACCCTGGCGGGCCACGGCTTCTACTGGTTCCGCCTGCGCCGGGAGTAGGCGCCCGCTGTAGGCCACTCGCGCGAACCTGCGCGGTACCGGAACGGGGCGGGCACTCCAACGGGTCAACGCCCGCCCCTGTACGGAGCATCCTGACCCGACACTCGCACTTACCGGAGAAGCAACTGCCGCACATCCGGGACACTCTGCGCATTCTGTGACGGCCCGGGGAAAGGACGCGACGCCATGTCGGAGGCTGCATCCGCCCGGAGCCGGCTCACGGCCGACCGGGCCGCCGGGATCGGTCCGCTCGAACCGATGTTGAGGGAATGGCTGCCCGCCCAGCGCTGGTTCGCGGGCAAGGGGCGCGGGATCGGCCGGGTCAGGCCCGTCTCGACGGCCGAGCTGCTGCCACCGGGCTCCGTCCCGGGCATGCTGCACCTGCTGCTCGACGTGGACGGGGACTGCTACCAACTGCTGCTGGGCATCCGCCCCTCACCGCTGCCGCCCGCCCTCGCCCCCGCCCTGATCGGCCACCCCCGCTCCGGCCCGTACGCGGGCATGGCGGTGTACGCCGCCCTGGGCGACCCCCGGCTCGCCGCCCTGCTGCTGGAGCGGCTGCGCAACCCCGGCACCCTGGGCCCGCTGCGCTTCGACCGGGACCCGGACACCCCGATCGAGGCCGGGCTCACCGCCCGGCCGCTGTCCGGGGAGCAGACCAACTCCTCGCTGATCTACGGGGATTCGTACATCCTGAAGGTGTTCCGCCGGGTCGGCCCGGGGATCAACCCGGACCTGGAGCTGCCCAGAGCCCTCGCCGCCGCCGGCTGCGCCCGCGTGCCCGCCCCGGTCGCCTGGTACGAGGCCGCGCCGGGCGGTGGGGAACCGTTGACCCTGGGCGTGCTCCAGCCGTACCTGCGCGGCTCCGACGACGGCTGGCAGCTGGCCCTGCGCCGGCTCGGCTCCGGCGCCGACTTCACCTCCGAGGCGCACGCCCTGGGCCGGGCCACCGCCGAGGTGCACAGCGCCCTGGCCGACGCCCTGCCCACCCTGGCCCTGGGCCCCGAGCAGACGGCCCGGCTCGCCGCCGGGATGACCGCCCGGCTGGCCGCCACGGCCCGCGAGGTGCCCGCGCTGCGGCCGTTCGAGGCCGGGCTGCGCGGCGCCTTCGACGCCCTGGCCGCCTCCCGGGGGGCCGGGGTGCCGGCCCAGCGCATCCACGGGGACCTGCACCTGGGCCAGACCCTGCGCACCGCCGACGGCAGCTGGGCGCTGATCGACTTCGAGGGCGAGCCCGCCCGCCCGCTGGCCGACCGCCGCCGCCCCGAACCGGCCGTGCGCGACATCGCCGGGATACTGCGCTCCTTCGACTACGCCGCCCGCTCGCACCGGCCCTTCGCCCCCGCCTGGGCGGAGTCCTGCCGGGCCGCGTTCTGCGAGGGCTACGCCCGTACCACCGGCCGCGATCCGCGCGAGGACCCGGTCTTGCTGCGCGCGTACGAGACGGACAAGGCGGTGTACGAGGT
>NZ_JZWV01000805.1 GCF_000966975.1 Streptomyces katrae
GAACGGAGGAAGGGCGGGGCGGGGACCTCGCCCCGCGCAGCGGAACCCCGGTACGCCGAAGGGGCGCCGCAACCGGTGCGGCGCCCCTTCGGGTGGCTCGTTCAGCTCTTGTCGGCCTCGGGGCCCTTGGTCAGGCCGACCGGCTTCGCCTCGGCCTTGTCGGCCTCCGGCTTCGCAGCGTCGGCCGAGGCGGGAGCCTCCGCCCCGGCCCCGGCCCCGGCCGGCTTCGCGGCGTCGGCCCCGACGGAGCCCTCCGGCTCGGCCTTCGCGTCAGCAGCCGGCTTCGCGGCGTCCGCCCCGTCCCGGTCGGAGCCGGCCGTGTCCCCGGACCCCCCGGAGGGCTCCGGCTCGACGACCTCCTCGCGGCCCGGCCGCAGCTTCGCCGAGAGGACGAAGTAGACCACCGCGAGGATGAAGACCACGATGGCCGTCCACACGTTCAGGCGGACGCCCAGGATGTGGTGCGCCTCGTCGACCCGCATGTACTCGATCCAGACCCGCCCGGAGCAGTACGCGGCCACGTACAGGGCGAAGGCCCGCCCGTGCCCGAGCCTGAAGCGGCGGTCCGCCCAGATGACCAGGGCGGCGACGCCGAGGCACCACAGGGACTCGTACAGGAACGTCGGGTGGTAGAGGCCGGCGACCCGGTTGGGGCCCTCGCTGATCTTCAGCGCCCACGGCAGGTCGGTCGGGCGGCCGTAGAGCTCCTGGTTGAACCAGTTGCCCCAGCGGCCGAAGGCCTGGGCGATGGCGATGCCGGGGGCGAGGGCGTCGGCCCAGGCGGGCAGGGGGATGCCGCGCAGCCGGCAGCCGATCCAGGCGCCCACCGCGCCCAGCGCGATCGCGCCCCAGATGCCGAGGCCGCCCTCCCAGATCTTGAAGGCGTCGACCCAGTCCCGGCCTTCGCCGAAGTAGAGCTGGTAGTCGGTGATCACGTGGTAGAGGCGACCGCCGACCAGGCCGAAGGGCACCGCCCACACCGCGATGTCCGCGACCGTGCCCGGCTTTCCGCCGCGCGCGATCCACCGCTTGTTGCCGAGCCAGACGGCGACGAAGACGCCGATGATGATGCAGAACGCGTAGCCGCGGAGCGGGATCGGCCCGAGATGGAGCACGCCGGTCGACGGACTGGGGATGTAAGCAAGGGTCATGGCAAGGCTGACGCTACCCTGCCGGGCGGTGGCCTCCGCAACCCGCCCGGCAAGCTGAAACCAAAACCACACACGGCGGTCGCCGCGGCTCAGTCCTCCGTAGTCCCCTTGGACACCGTCCTCGAGCCGGACGGGCTCGGGGAGCCCGCCTTCGGCAGGGAGCCGGGCTTCCCGGAGGCCGAGGCCGACGGGGAGACGGAAGAGGAAGCGGAAGCGGAAGCGGAAGCCGACGGCTTCGCCGTCACGCCGGCGTTGGCCTCGACCTTCTCCTTCAGCTTCTGCGGGGTCAGCGGGTTGGCCTGGTCGCCGAAGATGTCCTTGCCGTCGAGCAGGACCGTCGGGGTGCCCTTGAACTTTCCGGCGCGGAAGGCCTCGTGCGACTTGGCGACCCAGCTGTTGTGCGTGCCGTCCTCCACGCAGGAGCGGAAGGCCGGGGTGTCGAGTCCGTCGACCTTCCCCGACAGTTCGAGCAGCTTGGCGTTCTTGGCGTAGGCGTCGTCCGTCTCCTGCGGCTGGTTCACGAAGAGCACGTCGTGGAAGGCGCCGAACTTCCCGGTGTCCTGCGCGGGCCGCCGCGTTCGCCGCCTTCAGGGAGCCGGTGCCGCGCATGTTGCCGTCGATCAGGGTCACCAGGTGGTACTCGATCTTGAGCAGGCCCCGGTTCTCCAGGTCGTGCAGGGTGTCCCGGTAGTTGTCCTCGAAGGCCTTACAGGCGGGGCAGCGGAAGTCCTCCCAGACCGTGAGGGTGGACTTGGCGCCGTCCTTGCCGGTCTGGATGGCGAGGGCGTCCTTGCCCGTGGCGCCCGAGGGGGCCGCTACGGGGCCCTTGGCGGTCTTGTCGCCCTTGCCGGTGTTGGCCGCGATCACGCCGACGACGGCGGCCAGGCCGAGGACGCCGACCACCGCCCCGCCGACCACGAGGGCGCGCCTGCGCTTGTCCTTCTTCTTCTGCTGCTCGCGCTCCGCCTGGAGTCGCTCCCGGGCCGATCGTTTCGTCACATCGCGGTTCGCACCGTCGTTCTTCTCGCTCACGTTCCGCCAAACGAAGCGGGGAGGCACTCGCGTGCCTCCCCGCTCCCGATTCCACCCGATCGGGCTACAGAACCCCGATAAGGGCCCGCCCCGCGTCAGGACCTGCGTACGCCTTCCGCGAGGTCGCCCGCCAGTGCCCGCACGGCCTCCAGGCCCGCGGACAGGTCCGGGGCGTCCAGCAGCAGCTTCACGAAGGCCGAGCCGACGATCACACCGTCCGCGAAGCCCGCGACCTGCTTGGCCTGCGCCGCGTTGGAGACGCCGAGCCCGACGCAGACCGGCAGCTCGGTGGTGGCGCGGGTGCGGCGGACCAGTTCCTGGGCCTCCTGGCCGACCGACTCGCGGGTGCCGGTGACGCCCATGAGGGAGGCGGCGTAGACGAAACCGGAACCGGCCGCGGTGATGGTGGCCAGGCGCTCGTCCTTGCTGCTGGGGGCCACGACGAACACGGTCGCCAGACCGTGCTTCGCCGCGTGCTCGCGCCACAGGTCGGACTCCTGGACCGGCAGGTCGGGCAGGATGCAGCCCGCGCCGCCGGCGGCGGCCAGCTCGGCGGTGAACCGCTCGACACCATAGCGGTCGATGGGGTTCCAGTACGTCATGACCAGGATCGGCACCCCGGTGGCCTCGTAGGCCTCGCGGACCGTGCGCATCACGTCGGCGATCTTGACGCCGCCGCGCAGGGCGATGTCGTCGGCGGTCTGGATGACGGCGCCGTCGAGGACCGGGTCGCTGTGCGGCAGGCCGATCTCGACCACGTCGGCGCCGCCCGCGATGACGGCCTTGACGGCCTCGATGCCCCCGTCCACGGTCGGGAAGCCGGCCGGGAGGTAGGCGACGAGGGCGGCGCGGTCCTCGGACCTGGCCTTGGCGAGGGTGTCGCTCAGCAGCTGGATGTTTCCCGTGCTCACTTGTTCTCCCCCTCGGGCTCCGTGCCGTCGTACAGCCCGAAGTAGCGGGCCGCCGTGTCCATGTCCTTGTCGCCGCGGCCGGACAGGTTGACGACCAGCAGGCCGTCCTTGCCCAGCTCCCTGCCCAGGTCGAGGGCGCCGGCCAGGGCGTGGGCCGACTCGATGGCCGGGATGATGCCCTCGGTGCGCGACAGCAGACGCAGGGCCTGCATGGCGGCGTCGTCGGTGACGGCGCGGTATTCGCCGCGGCCGCTGTCCTTGAGGTAGGAGTGCTCGGGGCCGATGCCCGGGTAGTCCAGGCCCGCGGAGATGGAGTAGGGCTCGGTGATCTGGCCCTCCTCGTCCTGCAGGACGTAGGAACGGGAGCCGTGCAGGATGCCGGGCTCGCCCGCGGTCAGGGTGGCCGCGTGCTCGCCGGTCTCCACGCCGTGTCCGGCGGGCTCGAAGCCGACGAGGCGGACGTCCGCGTCGGGGATGAAGGCGTGGAAGAGGCCGATGGCGTTGGAGCCGCCGCCGACGCAGGCCGCGACGGCGTCGGGGAGGCGTCCGGCGCGCTCCAGGATCTGGCGGCGGGCCTCGACGCCGATGACGCGGTGGAAGTCGCGGACCATGGCCGGGAAGGGGTGCGGGCCGGCGACGGTGCCGAAGAGGTAGTGGGTGCGGTCCACGTTGGCGACCCAGTCGCGGAAGGCCTCGTTGATGGCGTCCTTGAGGGTCCGGGAGCCGGACTTCACGGCGATGACCTCGGCGCCGAGCATGCGCATGCGGGCCACGTTGAGGGCCTGGCGCTGGGTGTCGATCTCGCCCATGTAGATGGTGCAGTCGAGGCCGAAGAGGGCGCAGGCAGTGGCGGTGGCGACGCCGTGCTGGCCGGCGCCGGTCTCGGCGATGACGCGGGTCTTGCCCATGCGCTTGGTGAGCAGCGCCTGGCCCAGCACGTTGTTGATCTTGTGCGAGCCAGTGTGGTTGAGGTCCTCGCGCTTGAGGAAGATCCGGGCGCCGCCGGCGTGCTCGGCGAAGCGGGGGACCTCGGTCAGGGCGCTGGGCCGGCCGGTGTAGTTGACCATGAGGTCGTTGAGCTCGGCGGCGAAGGCGGGGTCGCCCTTGGCCTTCTCGTACTCGACGGCGACCTCGTCCACGGCGGCGACGAGGGCCTCCGGGATGAACTTGCCGCCGAAGTCGCCGAAGTAGCCCTCGGTGTTGGGGACGCGGCCTTCCGGGTCCGGGATGAAGAACGAGCTGGTGGACATGCCACTACTCCTACGTGGTGCGGTATGCGATGCCGACGGGTGGCTGGGATGCACCGTATTGCGCCGTCGGTCCGCCGCCCGCGCACCCCGCTGGAGGGGGGTGGGGGTACGGACGGAGCGGTCCTCGCCGGGAGCCGGTGGAGGGCTCGGGGCGCAGGGCCGTACGCGGCCGGCCGCGCCCGGTGCCCAGGGCTACCGGGCGGGCGGAGCCGTCGTTACGACGCGGCTCCGCCGCGCCATCGCATGCCGTTGACCTGACCGGGCTCGGAGCCGATCACGTAGCGCACCCGCCGCCCGTGGACGCGCCGGGCCGGGGCGCGGCAGCCGCGGGGGCGGCAGCCGCGCGCCAGGGGCGCGTGCGCCGTCGGCACGCCGGCCGGGCCGTGGCCCGGGCGGGTGCGGACGGAGGGGCGGGAGGGGGCCATGGAGGGGTCAGCTCCGCCCGTGCCGCAGGGCGGGGTGGGCGCCGGCGGCGACCAGGTCGGCCACGGCCGCCTTCGGGTCGCGGCCGGTGACCAGGGACTCGCCGACGAGGACGGCGTCGGCGCCCTCGTTGGCGTAGGCGATCAGGTCGTGGGGTCCGCGGATGCCGGACTCGGCGACCTTCACGATGTGGGGCGGGATCTCTCCGACGACGCGCTCGAAGGTGGAGCGGTCGACCTTGAGGTCCTTCAGGTTGCGCGCGTTGACGCCGATGATCTTGGCACCGGCGGCGACGGCCCGCTCGATCTCCTCCTCGTCGTGGACCTCGACGAGCGGGGTGAGGCCGATGGACTCGGCCCGCTCGATGAGGGAGACGAGGGCTTCCTGGTCCAGCGCCGCCACGATCAGCAGCACGAGGTCGGCGCCGTAGGCGCGGGCCTCCCACAGCTGGTAGGCCGTGACGATGAAGTCCTTGCGCAGGATCGGGATGTCCACGCGGGCGCGGACGGCCTCCAGGTCGGCCAGGGAGCCGCCGAAACGACGCTGTTCGGTGAGGACGGAGATGACCGCCGCACCGCCCGCCTCGTAGTCGGCGGCGAGCCCGGCCGGGTCGGCGATCGCGGCCAGCGCGCCCTTGGAGGGGCTGGAGCGCTTGACCTCACAGATCACCTTGACGCCGTCGCCGCGCAGGGCCGCGACGCCGTCCTTGGCCTGGGGCGCCTTGGCGGCACGCTCCTTGAGCTCGTCGAGGCTCACGCGGGCCTGCCGTTCGGCAAGGTCTTCGCGGACCCCTTCGATGATCTCGTCGAGCACACTCACGCGAGCGGCCCCCTTCCGGGTCGATGACGTTCGGCCGCCTTGCGGACACGTACCACTGCAAGGTCAGCAATCAAATGGTATCCGCAGGTCGCCACGGCCTCCGCACGGACTTGGCGGCGTCCCAGGGTCTGGACACTCGGAATATGGGGTTCCTCCAGTCCCTCCCCGGGGCCCGCAAGGGCTCACGGGGCCAAAACGGACCCGATCGGTAGGTTCCGGACAATCGTGAACGCCAGTGCGAGCGTGCCGATCGCCCACCACCAGGCCGGTCCCAGGGCGATCCGGGGCACCGGACCGCCACGGAAGGCCCGCCCCAGCCACAAGGCCGTGAAGGCCGCGAAGACGAGGTAGCCGGCGACGGCCATGGCGTTGTCCCCCAGGGCCGTGACCAGGTCCCCCCGGGCGAAGGCGTGCGCGCTGCGCAGCCCGCCGCAGCCGGGGCACAGGACGCCCGTCAGCCGGAACAGCGGGCAGACCGGGTAGTGGCCGGGCTCGTTGGGGTCGACGGCGCCCACGTACGCGAAGGCGGCCACGGCCCCGGCCAGGGTCAGTACCGGAGCGGCCAGCCGGCGCACCCGGGAGGCCCGTACGGGGCGGGCTGCGGGCCCTGCCGCACCGGGGCGGGCGGCGGGCCCTGCCGGGCCGGGGCGGCCGGGCCGGGGGAAGTACTGGAGGCGTCCACCCGCCGATTCTCTCCGCTCACGACGAAAGGCGCAGCCCCGCCGGGCCGCGCCTTTCCGGTGCCAGGGGCAGGCTCAGGCCTTCGCGGCGAGCTGCTTGGCGGCGATGACCTCGGCGAGGTCCTCGTGGGCCGGCTTCGGCATGCCCATGCCCGCGGCCTTCATCGCGAGGCCGACGACACCGCCGAGCGCGACGACGCCCATGCCCGCCCAGAACCCGACCGGGTTCGCGATCACCATGAAGGCGCCGGCGACGCAGAAACCGATGAAGGAAATGACGACACCGGTCCAGGCGGCCGGGGTGTGTCCGTGGCTCGTGCCCGCCATGAGTTGCTCCTCGTTGATCTGTCGGGCGTGCCGTCTCGCACGCTCGGTGTTCATTGTCCCGCACGCGGCGTGCGGATTCCCCGGCGGGTGGCCCGTTCAGCCCGTCGCAGGGGCTCGGTGCGGGCCCGGACCGGCCGGCGTCTCAGCCGGTGGGGTCCTCGCCCCGGTCCAGAGCCTTCCACAGGTCCTCGGGCCGGTCCGGGTCCACGGCGGCGGCCGTACGCCGCCGGGGACTGCCGTCGCGCTCGTAGCGGCCCCCCATCGCGGGCCAGCTCCGGCCGAAGCGCAGCGCCAGCAGCCCGGCGAGCAGGATCAGGGCCGCGCCCGCGGCGGTGATGTACGGCCAGGCCGTATGGCTGAGCTCCACCACCCGTGCGGCGGTGTCGGCGGTCGCCACGGCGGC
>NZ_JZWV01000806.1 GCF_000966975.1 Streptomyces katrae
CGGCGGCGGCCACGGCCGACAGCGCGGCGCCCAGGCCGCTCAGCGCGAGCAGCGCCGAGACCAGCAGCCGCCCCCGGCCGCGTACGGCGAACACCGCGACCAGGGCGGCGAGGCCGACGATGGCCAGGGCCGCCGGGAGGCCGGTGACGGCCCGCCCGTCGGCGGTCAGCGGGAGCGAACCGCCCCCGACGGCGGCGCTGCCCCGGGCCCAGACGCGGCCGGAGGCGAGCAGGACGACGGTGGCGCCGAGCGCGCCGAGCAGCAGGGCGACGGCCACCGTGCGGCGGCCCGCTCCGCTCTCGGGGGCGTCGGCGTTCGGGGACAGGGGTACGGCACTCACGTACCCCACTATCCCCTACGCCCTCAGCCGCGGTGGAGGCGGTTCGCCGCTCCGACCGCGCGGAGCACCGCGGCGGCCTTGTTGCGGCACTCCTGGTCCTCCAGCTCGGGCACCGAGTCGGCGACCACGCCCGCCCCCGCCTGCACGTACGCCGTGCCGTCGCGCAGCAGGGCCGTACGGATGGCGATGGCCGTGTCGGAGTCCCCGGCGAAGTCGAGGTAGCCGACGCAGCCGCCGTACAGGCCGCGGCGGGAGGGCTCCAGCTCCTCGATGATCTGCATGGCGCGCGGCTTGGGCGCACCGGACAGGGTGCCGGCCGGGAAGCAGGCGGTGAGCACGTCGAAGGCGGTCTTCCCCTCCGCGACCCGCCCGGTGACGGTGGAGACGATGTGCATGACGTGCGAGTACCGCTCGATCGACATGAAGTCGACGACCTCCACCGAGCCCGGCTCGCAGACGCGGCCGAGGTCGTTGCGGCCGAGGTCGACGAGCATCAGGTGCTCGGCGCGCTCCTTGGGGTCGGCCAGCAGCTCCTCGGCGAGGTCGTTGTCCTCCTGCGGGGTGGCGCCGCGGTGGCGGGTGCCGGCGATGGGGTGGACCATGGCCCGGCCGTCCTCGACCTTCACCAGCGCCTCGGGGCTGGAGCCGACCACGTCGAAGCCGTTCTCGAAGCGGAAGAGGTACATGTACGGGGACGGGTTGGTGGCCCGCAGCACCCGGTACACGTCCAGCGCGGAGGCCTCGCAAGGGGTCTCGAACCGCTGCGAGGGAACCACCTGGAAGGCCTCTCCGGCCCGGATGCGCTCCTTGACGTCCTCGACGGCGGCCTGGTACTTCTCCCCGCCCCACAGCGCGTCGAAGGGCGGCAGCTCGGACTCGGGCAGCGCGGCGGGCGCGTACGGGGCGGGGCGCGCCAGGTCGGCCTCCATCGCGTCGAGGCGGGCCACGGCGTCCGCGTAGGCCTCGTCCACGCCGGTGTCGAGGTCGTTGTGGTTGATGGCGTTGGCGATGAGCTGGACGGTGCCGTCCCAGTGGTCGAGGACCGCCAGGTCGGAGGTGAGCAGCATGGTGAGCTCGGGGAGCTTCAGGTCGTCCTCGGTGTGGTCGCCGATGCGCTCCAGACGGCGGACGATGTCGTAGCCCAGGTAGCCGACCATGCCACCGGTGAAGGGGGGCATGCCGCCCGCCAGGTCCCTCGGGGTGTGGAGGGCCTGGACGGTGGCGCGCAGGGCCTCCAGGGGGTCGCCGTCCGTGGGGACGCCGACGGGCGGGGTGCCGATCCAGTGGGCCTCGCCGTCCTTGACGGTGAGGGTCGAGTCGCTGCGCACGCCGACGAAGGAGTAGCGGGACCAGGAGCGGCCGTTCTCGGCGGACTCCAGGAGGAAGGTTCCGGGGCGCTCGGCGGCCAGCTTCCGGTAGAGCCCGACCGGGGTGTCCCCGTCGGCGAGCAGCCGGCGGCTGACGGGGATGACACGGCGGTCGGCCGCGAGCTTGCGGAAGGTCTCGAGATCCATGGGGTGGGACCCTAACTGGCTAGTCGGCGTCGCTGAGCAGGACATCGGCGTCGAAGCAGGTGCGCGCGCCGGTGTGGCAGGCGGCCCCGACCTGGTCGACCTTGACGAGCACGGTGTCGGCGTCGCAGTCGAGGGCGACGGACTTCACGTGCTGGTAGTGGCCGGAGGTGTCGCCCTTGACCCAGTACTCCTGGCGGCTGCGGGACCAGTAGGTGCAGCGGCCGGTGGTGAGCGTGCGGTGCAGGGCCTCGTCGTCCATCCAGCCGAGCATGAGCACCTCTCCGGTGTCGTACTGCTGGGCGATGGCCGGGACCAGGCCGTCGGCGGAACGCTTGAGGCGGGCGGCGACGGCGGGGTCGAGGGAGGACGTACTCATGGGGCCCATTGTGCCGCGCCGCGGTGCCCCTCATTGATCTCCGTCCGCCTGATGGGCAGCCGCCGGCCGGGTTCCGGCCGTAGGCTGGCCGGTATGTCTACCCATGCGAAGCGCGAACGCCTGCTGTTGGCCGACCTGTTGGAGGCCGCCGGGCCGCAGGCCCCGACGCTGTGCGAAGGCTGGACCTGCCGGGACCTGGCCGCGCACGTGGTGGTCCGCGAGCGGCGGCCGGACGCGGCGGGCGGCCTGCTGCTGAAGGTCCTCAAGGAGCGGCTCGACCGGGCGATGGCCGAGTACACGGCGAAACCGTACGAGGAGCTGATCCGGCTGATCCGCACCGGGCCGCCGAAGCTGTCGGTGTACGCGCTGAAGCAGGTGGACGAGGCGGCGAACGCGGTGGAGTTCTACGTGCACGCCGAGGACGTGCGGCGGGCCCAGCCGGACTGGTCGCCGCGGGCGCTGGACCCGGTGTTCGCGGACGCGCTGTGGTCCCGGCTGGAGAGGCTGGCCCGGCTGACGGGCCGGCGCTCCCCGGTGGGCCTGGTGCTGCGCCGCCCGGACGGGCGTACGGCGGTGGCGCACAAGGGGGTGCCGGTGGTGACGGTGACGGGCGAGCCGGGTGAGCTGACGCTCTTCTGCTTCGGCCGCCAGGCCGCTGCCGCGGTGGACCTGGAGGGGGACAGGGAGGCGGTGTCCCGCCTGACCGTGGCCGAGCTGGGCATCTGACCCCGGGCCGGCGCGCCTCGATCGCCGGCGGGGCTGATCCCAGCCC